>CAZIYK010000223.1:0-3372 GCA_964543445.1 uncultured Flavobacteriales bacterium | reverse complement strand
AGGCAAAAGCATTTAAACTTTTTGATTGCCCCAAAATCCCTAAAGGGAGCAAAAAAGTTGTTATTTCAATGAATCACCCTTTAGAGTTGAGGTAAAATTCATTGAAAATCAATAAACTTGTGGTTATCTATTCTAAATACTTTTGCCCTGATTAATTAGACTAAACTATTTCAACATAAAAATTCATTTCAAATTTATCGTTTACGGCAAGTTTATTTATAGCTTTTTTATCTTCGAAATTACCTGTTGATGATTCTGAATCGGCTACTCCATACCATGGCTCAATACAAATGTAAGGTGCTTTTTTGCCTGGCATAGTCCAAATACCTAAAAGAGGAAAATCAGCAATTCCCATTTTAAGAGAAACATCTGTTTTATCGCTTTTTATACTTACGTATGACGATTTTAGATTTTCGAATACCAATGCATCTTTGCTAAATGTTGAATACTTTAATGGAATACGATTGGTATTATCTAAAAACTTTTCGAGTACTTCGCCACTTAACAAACCATTATTAGAAAGTAAAAGTCTATCGGCTGTTTCGTTTTTTTCAAATTCTAAATAATAATCTTCGAAATCACTATCAGAATTAAAAGGTACTGTAAAACCAGGATGTGCACCAATTCCGAATAGAATTTCTTTAGTGTCGGTATTTACAACTTCGTAACAAATATCTAGCTTAGCACCTACCAAAGTGTACTTTACAAACAGGTTGAACTTGAATGGATAAATTTTTAAACTATCGTCATCACTCTCTAACTTAAAAACAGCTTTAGTTTTAGTTATTTCTTCTAATTCGAAAATTCTATCTCTTGCAAATCCGTGTTGACCAAGCGAGTACTCTACTCCATCTACTTTATATTTGCCATCTTTTACTTTTCCAACTATTGGAAACAATATAGGTGCATGTCTTGCCCAAACTGTTGGGTCGGCTTGCCAAATGTGTTCTATTTTTTCTTTCTTATTGTAAATACTAGAAAGTTCTGCTCCTCTGAAATTTATCCTTACCGAAAGGAATTCGTTTTTAAGTTCTATTTTCTCCATTACTTGTTTTGATATGCTTTATTGTAAAAATAACAATATTTGATGAACTAATTTTTATTGAAAGAATATTTTTACTGGTAATGATAGAGGCGTTAGCTTTTGTAGGTAGTTTGTTTTGAGGCTTTCTGCAAAAGAGCGACCTAAGAAGCTCCTTTTGCAGTATTTAGACGAAAACAAAATAGCTACAAAACTTTAGCCGAAAGCATGGCCACCAGCACAAAAAAAGCTCAACCTATTATAACAACAAGTTGAGCATTTATAATTTTATAGTTGAGGGATTTATTTTTTATCCCATTCTTCTTTTTTGAAATCTATCCAATATTTATCGACAGTTTCTTTCATATCCTTACGAAGCATTAATATACCGAATAAGTTTGGTAGAGTCATGAATGCAATTGCAATTCCTGAGAATGTCCACACTATTGTAGTATCTGTGAATGAAGCCACAAAGAACATTACAACATAGAACAATCGGTAATACTTAACGTATTTTAATCCGAACAAATAGTTGATTGCTCTACCTCCATAATAAGACCACGCGATGGCTGTAGAAAATGCGAATAACAACAAGCCTATGGTAACGATATACTCACCATAATCGCCAAAGAAACCACGTTTAAACGCCAAAGCTGTAAGTGGAGCACTATGCAACAACGACTCCCCTCTGATTACCAATCCTGGTGATACAATTTCTCCATTCTGTACGGCAATTTCACCCGTATAAGGTTTATTATCCTTTGATATTTCAACATTTTCAGCCAAAGACCTAGCGTGAATTATACTTACTGCTGAAACTAATTTTCCATCTTCAACTTTTACATCGCCTGTAAATGTTGGCCATTCTTTTTCTCCTTTAATAAACTCTCCTAACTCTTGCTTATCCTCTTCAATTTTATCATCATACTGATGCGAAAGAACTTTCAAATCGGAAAACTGAAATTTATTTTCGTGTTTCTCGTTCCAAACTCCCGAAGATAAAAGGGTAACTCCTGTAAGAGAACAGATAAGAATTGTATCGATAAATGGCTCAAGAATAGCAACCATACCTTCCGAAACTGGTTCGTGTGCTTTAGCTGCTGCATGGGCTATTGGAGCTGACCCCTGCCCTGCTTCGTTAGAGAACAATCCTCTGTTAACTCCTCTATTAAAAGCAAATGCTATAGTTGCACCTAAGAAACCTCCTGACGCTGCACTTCCTGTAAATAGATCTCCGAAAATAGATTCTAGTGATGGTATAATGTTTTCGTAATTATAGAAAATAACCGAAAAAGAACCAATCAAATAAATTAATGCCATAGCAGGCACCAACTTATCGGTAATCTGAACTATTCGGCTAATACCTCCAATAATAACAACTCCTAGTAAAACTGCAAGAACAGCTCCTGTAATTATTTGATCAACACCAAACGTTGAATATACTGAATTAGAAATTGAATTAATCTGTGGCATATTACCTGTACCAAACGAAGAAAATACCGTAGCTACTGCAAACATAGCTGCCAACCATTTCATGTTTAGCTTATTTTTCATGTAATACATTGGACCTCCTGCAATAGAACCATCGCTTGCTTTTTCACGATATTTATGAGACAGTGTTACCTCCACAAACTTGGTTGTCATACCAAAAAATGCAGTAACTATCATCCAAAATAAAGCAGCAGGACCTCCTAAGTGAATTGCCAATGCAACACCTGCAATATTTCCTGTTCCAACTGTTCCAGATAATGCGGTAGCTAATGCTTGAAAGTGTGAAGCATCTCCCTCATCTGTTTTTTTATCGAATTTACCTGTAACTACTTTTAATGCATGCTTAAAATATCTTATTTGTGGAAATTTAAGATATATGGTAAAAAACAATCCAGTACCAAGTAATAAGAATACAAACCACTCCGATCCACCGAGGTAACTGTCTATTATTAATAGGAAATCATTAAGCTTTTGCATAAAATATTTTTTGTTTAGTTAATTCTTTCAAATATATAAAACCGAATATATAATAAACTAACTTTTTTGTCTAAAAATTGCCTATTACCCCAATAAAAATGCAGATAAAAAAGCATAGAATAAAAAAATAATACGCACCCAACAAAAGCTAAAACCATATTAAACAGGCAATTACAAAAACACGTCAAAAAAGTTTTAATTTTTATCAGAAAAAGATTTTAGTATTAAATAAAAGCTATTATATTTGCACCCGCAATCAGGAAATAAAACGCCTGGTAGACCAAACTTTGGAGAAATGGCAGAGTGGTCGAATGCACTGGTCTTGAAAACCAGCGAGGGTCACACCTCCGGGGGTTCGAATCCCTCTTTCTCCGCCACGTAAA
>CAZIYK010000222.1:0-3412 GCA_964543445.1 uncultured Flavobacteriales bacterium | reverse complement strand
AAAAAAAACGATACTACTAATAAACTTAGAGTAAAACTAAGTTTATCTTATTGATTTACTTTTTCGTTTAATTCGTTACCTGCTTTAAATTTCACGATGTTTTTAGCAGCGATTTGGATTTTAGCTCCAGTTTGTGGGTTTCTTCCTTCTCTAGCTGCTCTATGAGAAACTGAAAAAGATCCAAATCCAACAAGAGAAATTCTTTCTCCTTTTGCAAGAGTTTCAGAAACACTGTCTGTAAATCCTTTTAATGCTTTTTCTGCCTCTGATTTTTTAATTCCAGCTGCAGCTGCCATTGCATCGATTAAGTCTGCTTTATTCATAATTAGAATATTTATAGATTAGTTATACATTTTATTTATACGACTCTATACAAATATAGTGTTTATAGGGTTTCACGCAAGTATTTTCAAGTTTTTTAACTAAAAAAATATCTAATATTGAAAATTTATTATCAAATATAACCTAAGTTGTAATTAATAATATTCTGTAAATCAATTGGTTTAATATGCTTTTGCAGATTCTGAAAATTTATATCCATTCAATAAATCAGCACTTTTCATACGTCTTTTTCCTGAAATTTGAAGTTCCAAAACGTCTATAAATCCATTGTTTACAGCTATTTTAATGTTTTTCTTATCAGTAATAATAGTTCCTACTTCATAAGAGTGGTCTTCAGATTCAAAATTAGTTTTCAGAATTTTAAATTCAGTTTCTGTATCTCCATTGCTAAGTTTCGACCATGCACCTGGAAATGGACTCAATCCTCTTATGTGGTTGTATATACTCATTAAGTCTTTATTCCAATCAATTTTACAATCGTTTTTAAAGATTTTTGGAGCAGGTTTTAGTTGGCCTGAATCATTCTGTTCTTTTGGAGTTAAACTTCCTTTAGATAGTCCCTCTACAGTTTCAATAATTAATCCTGTGCCTATTTCCATAAGTTTATCGTGAACTATGCCTGCGTCGTCTTTGATGTCAATATCAATTTCTTGTTGAAGAAGAATATTCCCTTCGTCAATTTTATCGTTTAGCAAAAAGGTAGTTACACCAGTTTTAGTTTCACCATTTATTACTGCCCAATTTATTGGAGCAGCTCCACGGTATTGAGGTAGGAGAGAAGCATGTAGGTTGAATGTACCTAATTTTGGCATATCCCAAACCACTTTTGGTAGCATACGAAAAGCAACAACTATTTGTAAATCGGCATTTAGTTCTTTTAACTCCTTTAAAAAAGATTCATCTCTAAGTTTTTCGGGTTGTAGTAAATTAAGACCTACACTTTCAGCATATTTTTTTACTGCCGAAGAATTAAGTTTTCTACCTCTACCGGCAGGTTTGTCGGGTACTGTAATTACACCTACAATGTTATATCCTTTTTCTACTAATTCTTTCAGACTTGCAACTGCAAAATCTGGAGTTCCCATAAAAACTATTCTTGGTGATTCCATTCTGTATACTTTATAGATTCTTACCTCGTTTTATTAGAACAGGCAAAATCATCAATTATTTTACTAGATTTTTTGCAAAGATATTGTAATCTTTTTATGAATTTAATTATAAGCTTTCATAATTCTCATAAGTCTTTTGTTTACTTTTGTTTTTATTAAAATAATAAACAAATAAAATACAGACTATGGAACTTCCAAAATTTATGATAGCCGAGCATTCTGATTATGAAAATGATATATTTATTCTACATACTGATTATCCACGTTTTATGGTGAATTTAGTTACAGAAGATATAGAATGGTTTGATGATGTTAGTTCTGAAGATGAAAATGAAATTGGAGCAGAGATGGAAAAACTTATTGTTGCTGCTGATAAATTTTATGAATCGGAAGTTGAAAAGTTGATGGAATAAAAAAACTTATTATATCATTTAGAATGAATTAAAGTGCCTAAGATTAGAAGTTGTTTTTAAAACAATCATTCTAACTTTAGGCACTTTTTAACTTTAAGTACTTTCCAGTTTATAAACTTATAACTCCAAACTTCTCAAATAATTCTCAGAATTTGGCCCTTCCATAAAAATTAAATCCATTACGCTAAGGTTTGGAATGAATCCAAATTTATTAGAGAAAACTTGTGTGTATTCTGGCATCGAAATTTTAGTTTCTACTTTTGGACTGAATTCTTTTCTCAAATCTAAAACTCCTGATGGAGATAATTCGTATTCAGTAGTTTTAGAAATATTCAATTCTTCTTGAAGTATTTCTTGTAATTTATCTAGAACTTCGAAATTTAAGTCTAGCAAATATTTGTGTTTCTTTTCAAATAAAGGTCTAATATCATCCTCGTAGAACTCAAAGTAAGGAGAAGTTCTATATGCTGATTCAATTGATTTCCAATGTAATTTTTGCCATTTAAATTCGTTAGCAATCAAAGTATCTTTAGTCTTAGATCTTTTCCCCGAATTTTTATTGTGTGATATAGGTACATTAAGATCTAATTTTCCGTTAGCGCCATAAATAGAACACCTGTTTCTGTAAGATTGTTTCTGATAGTTCTCTTCTGCTTCTATAATTGTTTTTTCTGCTTGAAAAATATGTGCAAAATAGTCTATAGGTCCAAAATAAGCACTAGTAAGTAATATGGTTTCCATTATATGAATGAATTTTTATCAAAAAAAAGTTAATAGTAACACTATTTGTGAAACGTAAATAAAAGGCAAAGGTAATAGATAAATATTAGAATTATATTAATGGAGTTTGTAATGAACGAAATCTATTTGTTCCAAATATTTTATAAAATCGCTATCAATTCTCACTTTTCTATTGTTGCTATTCAATTCTAATTTTATTTTTTCTTCAGGATCTACAACTTCAAATTTAACTCTGTGATTGCCCGGATGATTTACAATTAGATTATCTAATTCCATTATTAAATTTTCTGTTAGATGATTAATAGAAAAAGATAGAGTAATTCTATTTACCATTTGAGACATAACATCCGAAAGTAAAGTAATAGAAGTCCACTTAGGTTTAAGGTTGTTCATATTACCATACATAGGAGTTATTATTGTTCTGAAATACAGGAATGCACCATCCATAAGCATGTGTTTAAATTTCATGTATTCCTCGCCAAACATCATGAAACTAGTACTGTCGTTGAAATCAGATACTGTAAATTTAGCAAAACCGTTTCCGTTTTTTGCTGTAAGATGTTGTACATCAGAAAGTATTCCTGCAAATTTTACTTCTTTATGAGCCATTTTGCTCATGTCGGCAAAATCAGCAGTAGATGCATTTGTAAAGTGTTTTATTTCAATTTTGTAATCATCTAAAGGGTGCCCTGAGATATAAAGTCCTACAACTTCTTTTTCTCTAGCTAATTCCTCTAAGTTACTCCAAGGTTCGCAAGGAGGAATAACAGGCTCTGGAATTTGCACATCAGATTCTTCACCGAATAA
>CAZIYK010000221.1:0-3426 GCA_964543445.1 uncultured Flavobacteriales bacterium | reverse complement strand
TCTACAAACTCATATCATTTAAAATAGCTAGAGCCTTGGTAATAGAATCTACATCTTCGAAAACTAATGTAAGAATAGGAATTCCTGCCTTATTTGTTTTTTCTTTCAACTTACATTCGCGTGGATGTTGCTGAGCAAAAGCTAATATTTTCGTGAAAGTTTCAGATTTGTAATAGTCAGATTCAGGATCACTTACAAAATAGCAAATCAGCTTAGATTTTTTCATAATTAACCTTTCGAAACCTAAGTCTGTGGCTGCCCATTTTATTTTCATAGAATCTAACAAATCAACTGTCTGCAATGGAATCTGCCCGAATCTATCAACCAACTCTTCTTCGAATTTCGTAAGGTCTTCTTCTGTTTTAATGGTATTCAACTTATTGTAAAGAAGCAATCTTTCAGATATGTTGTTTACATAATCATCTGGCAACAAAATTTCGAAATCAGTATCTATTTGGCAATCCTTAACAAATGCTTTATCGTCTGTTTTATCAGCTTCATCAAACAATTCTTTAAACTCAGTTTCTTTAAGTTCATCAATAGCTTCGGCCATAATTTTCTGATATGTTTCGAAGCCCATCTCTGCCATAAATCCACTTTGTTCGCCACCTAGCATATCGCCAGCACCACGAATTTCTAGATCTTTCATTGCTATGTTTAATCCCTCGCCTAATCCAGAATGTTGTTCTAGTGCCTGAAGACGTTTTCTAGCCTCTTCGGTAAGTACAGAAGATGGAGGAGCTATAAAATAGCAAAATGCCTTTTTGTTTGAACGACCAACTCTACCTCGCATTTGATGCAAATCAGAAAGTCCAAAATTATTGGCATTATTAATTATCATGGTATTGGCATTAGGTACATCAATACCACTTTCTACAATTGTTGTAGATACAAATACATCAAATTCACCCGAAATAAAATCTAAAATAAGTTTCTCAAGAGTTTTTCCATCAAGCCTACCATGACCAATTCCAACCTTTGCCCCTGGTACTAATCGCTGTATCATTCCTGCAACCTCAGTTATATTCTCTATTCGGTTGTGAATAACAAATACTTGACCTCCTCTTGAAATTTCGTACGAAATGGCATCTCTAATTATTTCTTCGTTGAAGGTTATAACATGAGTTTCTATAGGATGACGGTTTGGTGGGGGCGTATTTATTACCGATAAATCTCGTGCTGCCATCAGTGAGAATTGAAGTGTACGAGGTATAGGTGTTGCCGTAAGTGTAAGAGTATCTATATTTGCTTTCAGCGTTTTTAACTTGTCCTTTATTGCTACTCCAAATTTTTGTTCCTCATCAACTATCAACAACCCTAAATCCTTGAATTCAACACTTTTCCCAACTAATTGATGTGTACCTATAACTATATCAATGCTACCATCTTTAAGTCCCGATAGCACTTCTCTTTTCTGTTTTGCAGTTCTGAATCTATTGAGATAGTCAACTTTTACAGGCATATCTTTCAATCTTTCAGAAAAACTTTTGAAATGTTGGAATGCAAGAATTGTTGTAGGAACTAATATAGCTACTTGTTTACCATCAGTGGCTGCTTTGAATGCTGCACGTATTGCAACTTCTGTTTTACCAAATCCTACATCGCCACATACAAGCCTATCCATAGGTCTTTCGCTTTCCATATCAGCTTTTACATCTTGAGTAGCTTTGAACTGATCGGGAGTATCTTCGTACATAAACGACGCCTCCAACTCGTGTTGCAAATACGAATCAGGAGAAAACTGAAAGCCTTTTTGCGAACGACGTTTAGCGTAAAGTTGTATTAAATCGAATGCTATCTCTTTTACTTTCTTTTTTGTCTTTTTCTTAAGTGCATTCCATGCAGGAGATCCAAGTTTATTAATCTTTGGAGTCTTCCCGTCTTTACCGTTAAATTTAGATATTTTGTGTAGCGAATGTATGCTCACATATAGCAGGTCATTATCGGAATAAATCAATTTTATAGCCTCTTGCAATCTGCCTTCAACTTCAATTTTCTGTAATCCGCCAAACTTACCAATACCGTGATCTATGTGTGTAACATAATCGCCAATTGACAACTTCCCTAATTCTTTTAAAGAGATTTCTTGCTTATCGCGATTAGTTGTCTTTAGATTAAATTTATGGTAGCGTTCAAAAATTTGATGATCGGTATATATCGCTAAATTATTATCTAGATCTATAAATCCTTCGTGAACAGGAAATTCTCGTGCCACATATTTTACATCATGACCTATATCCTCAAAAATTTCTTGAAAACGAGTTACTTGTTTTTCATTTGCACATAGCAACAAGTTCTGAATTCCTTTATGTGAGTTCTCTGCTAAATTTTGAGTTAGCAGATTAAAATTTTTATTGAAAGATGGTTGTGGCTTTGAGTTTACTTTTACAAATAAATCTGCTTTAAAACTAGGTCTAGCAGTATATTCAATAACAGGAAAATCTAATAATTCGTTGTAAAGATTCTTAGAATCAATAAACAATTCCGAAGGTTGCAAATGTTTTAATTCTCCTTTAATATTTTCAAAAGCTTTAACCGCCTTATCATAAAGTAAATCTAATCTACTAGATACCCAATCAGTGTCATCAATAACCACAACAGTATCACTAGAAATATATTTCAGGAAACTCTCCCTAACCTCATCAACTTGTTTTTCCTCTACATTTGGGATTATCTTAAACTTATTAACCTTCTCTAATGACAACTGACTAGATACCGAGAAAGTTCTAATACTATCAACTTCATCTCCAAAAAACTCTACACGATAAGGATTATCATTAGAAAAAGAAAAGATATCTACTATACCACCACGAACAGAAAAATCGCCTGGTTCTGTTACAAAATCAACTCTATTAAAACGGTATTCAAAAAGAACTTCATTAAGGAAATCTATAGATAGTTTATCTCCTAAGGCAACCTTTAAAGAATTCTTATCCATTTCCTTACGAGTGATAACTTTCTCGAAAAGTGCATCGGGATACGTAACAATAATAGCGGGTTTACGACGACTGTTTATCCTACTCAAAACCTCTGCCCTCAACAACACATTTGCATTATCTGTTTCTTCTATCTCATAAGGACGACGGTAACTTCCCGGATAAAACAATACATCCTTCTGCCCTACTATTTGCTCTGCTTCATTAAGAAAATATGCTGCTTGTTCTTTATCATCTAAAACAAATAGAAAAGGTCTTTCTGCTTTTCGAAATAAAGCTGTACCATAAAAAGATTTCATAGCGCCAATCAAACCGCTAAAACAAATCTTTATATTTTTCTTGTTTGTGAGTTCTTTAGTTATTTGCTCTACACTTGCAGAATTTTTATACAGAGTTATGAGTTCTTTCGGAGTCATTCCTTTTTAGTTTTAATATCTGCAAATGTAAGTGATTGTTGTGGGATTGTGAAGTAGTAAAACATTCATAATTT
>CAZIYK010000220.1:0-3441 GCA_964543445.1 uncultured Flavobacteriales bacterium | reverse complement strand
TTTAAAAGGAATCTAATCTCTTAAAAAATATCGGATAAATTATTTCTTGCTTTTCTTGTAAGGCGATAATTTATTTTTCAAAGTCATATAGTGTTTAACAAACTCAACTATTTGTTTGTACTCAATAGCCATATTGTCCAAATCTTCTTTATCCATTAGTTTTATATCGGACATTAATTCGGCATTAGGAGATATAATTTTTTCGTCAATAATAGAACAAAGTACAGCACGAGAATTCTTTCCAAGCAAAATACCCTCAATATCATCTTCGTCTTTTTCTTCAATAAATTCATCTTTTAATTCGTTTATGGCATCCACATCTTTCTGGTTTGGCATGTCATAAGTTTCAAAAATAGAGATGTATCTCTCTTCGATTAAAGGAATTAAAGTTTCTTTTTCACTTTCTGTAAAAAAATATCTAGTCATGATGAATTGAATTATGAAATTTATGCGAAAATAACACTTTTATTAGTGAATAATCACTAGATGCTATTCTATTATTTTAGGATATGCTTGTTTGTGTTAAAATTATGGTAAATCGTCATTTATTTCACAAGAATTAATCCTTAAAAATTATATTTATGAACTATAACTTTTTAAATATAAATATGAAAAATAAATACGTTTTAATTGCATTGTCGATGCTAGGATTGGCTTCTTGTAATAATGACATGAAAGAAACTAAAATTCAGTACCCCGAAACACACAAGGGAGATGTTGTGGATAAATATTTCGGTAAAGAAGTAGCCGATCCTTATAGATGGCTAGAGGATGATAGATCTACAGAAACTAAAAATTGGGTTATTGCCGAAAATAAGGTGACAAACGAATATCTGTCTAAAATTCCTTTCAGAAAAAAGATTCACGATAGATTAGAAAAACTATGGAATTACGAAAAAGTTAGTACTCCTAGTGTTCATGGAGATTATACTTATTTCTATAAAAACGATGGTTTACAGAGTCAATCGGTAGTTTATAGAAAAGACAAAGACGGAAAAGAGGAAGTATTCTTAGATCCTAATACTTTTTCAAGCGATGGAACAACTTCGTTAGGAGGAATTGAATTTAGCAAAGATGGAAGTCTTGTTGCTTACAGTATTTCTGAAGGAGGAAGCGATTGGCGTAAAGTAATTATTCTTGATGCTGTATCTAAAAAGCAGATCGAAGATACTTTGGTGGATGTGAAGTTTAGTGGAATGTCGTGGTACAAAAACGAAGGTATTTACTACTCTAGTTACGACAAGCCTGATGGAAGTGAACTTTCGGCAAAAACAGATCAACACAAATTGTACTTTCATCAATTGGGAACAGAGCAAAATAGCGATCAAGTTATTTTTGGAGGAGACACAAAGCGTCGTTACGTAGGCGGTGGAGTTACTGAAGATCAAAAATATCTTATAATAACTGCTGCAAATTCTACATCTGGCAATGAATTATATATAAAGGATCTTGATTCTCCAATGTCAGAGATAAAGCCTATTGTTAAAGGTTTCGAAACTTCAAATAGTATTGTTTATACCAAAGGAAAAACCTTGTTTATCTCTACTAATTTAAACGCTCCTAATATGCGAATAGTTAAGGTGAGTGTTGATAATCCTGAGCCTAAAAACTGGGTGGATGTTATTCCTGAAACTAAAAACGTATTAAGCATATCAACTGGTTCGGGATATTTCTTTGCAAACTATATGAAAGATGCCTTATCGCAGGTTATACAGTACGATTTAGACGGAAAGAAAATCAGAGAAATTGAGCTACCAGGTATTGGTACTGCTAGCGGATTTGGTGGAGAGTTAGAGGATAAAGTGTTGTATTTCACTTTTACAAATTATACTACACCAAGTACTAGTTATACATTTAATCCTTCAACAGGAGAAGTGAAAGAATACATAAGACCAAAGGTTGACTTCAAAAGTGATGAGTACGAATCTAAACAGGTTTTTTATACATCAAAGGATGGCACAAAAGTTCCTATGATTATTACTTATAAAAAAGGAATTAAATTGGATGGAACAAATCCTACATTGCTATACGCGTATGGAGGATTTAATATTAGTTTAAGACCATCGTTTAGTATAGCTCGTGCAGTATGGATGGAGCAAGGCGGAGTGTTAGCTGTTGCAAATCTTAGAGGTGGAGGAGAATATGGTAGAGCTTGGCACGATGCAGGTACAAAAATGCAAAAGCAAAATGTATTTGACGATTTTATTGCTGCTGCCGAGTATTTAATTTCTGAGAAATATACTTCTAGCGATTTCCTTGCAATTCAAGGAGGTTCTAATGGTGGTTTGTTAGTTGGAGCTACAATGACTCAACGACCTGATTTAATGAAAGTAGCTTTGCCAGCAGTTGGAGTTATGGATATGTTGCGTTATCACACATTTACATCAGGAGCAGGTTGGGCTTACGACTATGGAACATCAGAAGACAGTAAAGAAATGTTTGAATATTTGCTTGCTTACTCTCCTGTTCACAATGTGAAAGAAGGTGTTTGTTATCCTGCAACTATGGTTACTACTGGCGATCATGACGATAGAGTTGTACCTGCTCATTCATTTAAATTTGCTGCTGAATTACAAGCGAAACAATCTTGCGACAATCCTGTACTTATACGTATAGAAACTAATGCAGGACACGGCGCAGGTAAATCTACATCGCAAATTATTGGAGAATATGCTGATATGTGGGCTTTTGCGTTGTACAACATGGGTGTAGAACCTAAATAATCTCGATTCATAGATAATCTGAATTATATACAGAATCCTCTACATTAATTTGTAGGGGATTTTTTTATGGTTAGCAATTATGTTATTAGCTTTGCAGAATGATAGAAATACTCCACGAAACAAAAGACTACCTTGTGGTAAACAAACCTTCGGGATTGATTACCGAAAGCAATCCATATGAGGATTCATTAGAAGATCAAGTTCATAGTTATCTGTCTAAATCCGTTAAAAACGTATTTGTTGGAGTAGTTCACAGGCTTGATAGAGTAACGAGTGGAGTTATCCTTTTTGCTAAGAAAAAGAGTGCTTTAAAATATTTCAATGCACAGTTAGAATCTAAGTCAATTCAGAAAACATATTTGGCAGTAGTAGAAGGAGAATTATCAGAATCTAAAGCTACATTATCTCATTTTCTTAGAAAAGATCAGAAAAAGAAACTCGCAGTTATATACAAAACTAGAGAATCAAATAGCAAACCATGTTCTTTAACTTATAAGAAAATCAAACAAGTAGATAATCTTAGCTTATTAGAGATAAAACCTCAAACAGGCAGATTTCATCAGATTAGAGCACAATTAGCATATATCGGAGCACCTATCTATGGCGATGAAAAATATGGAAGCAAACAAGAATATTTCAAAAACCAGGTTTGCCTTCATGCTTGGAAATTAAGATTCAAGGATTTTGATTCTGATGAAATAATTGAAATTATTGCAGA
>CAZIYK010000219.1:0-3501 GCA_964543445.1 uncultured Flavobacteriales bacterium | reverse complement strand
TGTAATATAAAAAAACTCCAACCACCTAAACAGGGTCAACATCAATTACAAATCTAACAGCTCGGAATGCTTTAATTTCGTGGAAATGATTAAATACTTCTTTGATGTATTTCTTGCTTGGCTCTATATCTTTATCGTTTTTAATTTTGATAAGGATATTCTTATTGTAAAGATTTCTTACCCTCGCCACCGATGGGTATTCAGGTCCTAATACAATTGCTCCTTTTAGATTTCTTACACTTTCGGCAACATGTTGGGCTACATTGTCAACCATATTCCTATCGCGGTGTTTTAGGGTAAGTTTAATTAATCTATAAAAAGGCGGATAGTAATAATTCTTCCTTTCTTGTAATTGTTCCTTAGCCATACCATTGAAATTATTAGAAGAAACCTGCTGGACTATCTGATGAAAAGGATTGTATGTTTGTATAATTACTTTCCCTCTTTCGCCTCTTCTCCCTGCTCTACCTGCCACTTGTGTCATTAACTGATATGCTTTTTCGTGAGCTCTAAAATCAGGAAAGTTGAGCATATTATCAGCGTTTAGTATTCCTACTAAAGCAACATTATCAAAATCTAATCCTTTCGAAATCATTTGTGTACCAATAAGAATATCAATCTCCTTAGTTTCGAATTTGTGAATTATTTCTTGATATGCATATTTCTTGCGAGTTGTATCTAAATCAAGTCTAGAAACTACCGCATCTGGAAACAATTCTTCAACTTCCTTTTCAATTTGTTCCGTTCCTAATCCTTTTGTGTTAAGCCTAGGACTACCACACGATTTGCACTGTCTAATCATTGGCATAGAATATCCACAATAATGACAACGCAACAGATTGGAATGACTGTGAAACGTTAACGAAACATCACAATTTGGACATTCGGGAGTTTCTCCACAAGTTTCGCATTCTACTACTGGCGAAAATCCACGTCTATTCTGAAAAAGTATTACTTGCTTTTTAGCTCTAAGAGTTTCTTCTATCTCAAGAAACAATCTTTCACCAAAATGTTTGTGCATCAACTTTTGTCTGTGGTCTTTCTGAATATCGGCAATCTCAATGTGAGGCATTTGTATATCGCCAAACCTTTTGTTTAGAACAACGTATCCATATTTTTTTTGCTGAACATTGTAAACAGACTCTAAAGAAGGAGTTGCAGAGCCCAACAATACTTTAGCTTTATGAAAATGACTCAAAACCACAGCCATATCTCTAGCATGATACCTTGGAGCCGGATCGTGTTGTTTGTAAGAACTTTCGTGTTCCTCATCTACAATTATCAATCCCAAATTTGAAAATGGCAAAAACAATGAAGAACGTGGACCTAAAATAACCTGATACTTACCGATATTTTCATTTACCGTATTCCATATTTCAACCCTTTCGTTAGGATTAAATTTAGAATGATAAACACCTATTTTTTCTCCAAAAAACTTAACAAGCCTATTAATCAATTGAGTAGTTAAAGCAATTTCGGGAACTAAAAAAAGGACTTGTTTTCCTTTGTCTAATTGCTCCTGAATAAGCTTTACGTAAATTTCTGTTTTACCACTAGATGTAACTCCGTGAAACAAAACAGTATTATTTTTAGCAAAGCTCTCTTTAATTTGATTGTATGCTACCTCCTGATCTTTTGTTAAAACTTTCTGTTTTTCTATCTCTCCATCAGCCTCCTTAATCCTAGAAATCTCTTGATTATAAATTTCTAAAATTCCTTTATCTACAAGTTGATTAAGTATAGACCTACTTGCACCAATAGAATTTAGTAGTTCGGCTACCGTAACAGGTTTCTGTGTTTGAGCTTTTATACTCAAATACTTCATCAGCAATTCCAACTGTTTTTTTGCACGTGTTAAACCTGCAAAAGCCTGTTGAAGTGATGCTTCATCTTCCATCTCGGAAGTAAGCTGTACAAAGTTAATTAGCTTTGGTTTGTATTTATCTCTAATTTCTTCGAAAGGAGAAACAACTCCCTTTTCTATCAAACTTTTTATTGTTGGTAAAGGATTTTTACGAGAAATTATTTCAGAAACTTCCTTAATAGTCAAAGCATTTTGAATACTTAAAGCTTCGTAAATCATAAACTCAGCATCTGGTAAATCATCAGCTTCTGCATCATCAAATTCGGGATTTCTAAGAAGTTTAGTCTCACTTTCCAACTTCAATGACGATGGCATTACATTGCGATACACTTCCCCCAAAGTAGATAGATAATAGTTTGCCAACCAATTCCAAAACTTTAATTGAATACTGTTAACAATAGGCTTTTCGTCTAAGACTTGCTCTATCATTTTTGGTTTATGAACCTGAGGTGTATTGTGATGTTTATTTACAACAATACCTGTGTAATACTTGGTTTTACCAAACTGAACAATAACTCTACTACCTATTTCTATCACCGAAAAATCATCGGCATCACACTCGTATGTATAGTTTTGTTCTATTGGAACTGGTACTATTATGTCTAGGAAATTTCTCAATATAAATTATAATTATGAAAAGTAAATGTAAAACATTTAACCTTAAATCAACAAATGAATTTCTATTACAAAATCGTACTGCATGCCATCTTTATAAATGCTCATAAAAAATTACTCAACGTATCTATGGATACGCCTGCGTTACTTTTTATTGCGCTAAACTAAATCTAACATACATTACAATTTTTCATAACGAAACCACTTATTGATTTAAGGTTTAAACAAAAAATAGCCACTAATAAATTAGTGGCTAAAGATATTTTTCAACTTTTTAATTTTACAAAACTAAGTAGGTACCATCGTTTTCTAATGTATCAGCAAAAACCTTTATAGATTTATTTGTCAATGAATCTCTTAGAGCATTTCTGAATGGTTTAATATCATTGTGCAACGGACAAGGTTTCTCATCCGAACACTGTTTTAAACCTGCTGCACAAGATGTAAAAACCTCAGGACCATCAATTTTATTTACAACTGTAATCATAGGTTGATTTACATCTTCTTCGGTTGTAAAAAAACCACCGTTAGGTCCTTTTGCAGAATGAATTACCTCTTCTCTAGCAAGTTTCTGAAGAATCTTACCTAAAAAAGGACTAGGAATTTCAAGCTTTTCAGCAATTGGAATTATTCCAATTCTTTTATCTGAAGAACTATTTGCAGCCAAATATAAAACAGCTCTTATTCCGTATTCACAACTCTTTGAAAACATATTATTTATTTACAGGTAATTCTACTCAAATATAACTCTTTTGCAATAAAATACTAAAAAGTCTTAAACCTAACAGAGCAAAAGTATTTAACTTTTTTGATTGCCCCAAAATCCCTAAAGGGCAATACCATTTAGTTAAGAATAAACATATTGGATTCAATGATTTTCCTCCCCAACCCTAAAGGGAGAAATCATTGAATGTCAGGTTATTGTTAGCTTATTTCAGGACGGGACATAAGCTACATTCCTAAAGCAGCTTTACCTTCAGGAGAAATCAAATCTGGTGTCCAAGTAGGTTCCCAAACTAGTT
>CAZIYK010000218.1:0-3568 GCA_964543445.1 uncultured Flavobacteriales bacterium | reverse complement strand
CAATATTGATACATTTTGCAATTGCATCTAGCTAGTTTATGGTCTCTTTAATTAATTGTTTTTAATACCTTTGCTAGCAATGTGCATAATTGTCTTGTTACAGATAATTAATGCGCTTTATTATAAATTAAATATAAATAAGCGATGCAATTAATAGAAAATAATAGTCCTCAGAAGGAATTTAATACTATAGTTTTAGCTGAATCATTTAAGGAAGTTAATAAATGTGAATTCTTGTCTGTTGAAGAAAAAAACTTCATTAAAGATAAGTTAGATGCTGATGAACAATTTGTTCAGCTTAGTACATTTCAGCAGGTAAAAATAATTTGTGTTCCTAAGAAACACGAAGAAGAGTACAAAACTCTAGAAGCAGTAAGAAAATTAGCTAGTCAGGCAACGGATTGTTTAAATAAGAAAAAGCAAGATAGTGTACAGTTGATAAATTTAAGTTTCAACAAAGAATATGCAAAAGCTGCTGCTGAATCAATTTATTTGAGCAACTATCAGTTCTTAAAATATTTTAAGGATGCTGATAAAAAGAAAAATTCATTAGAGAAAGTTGAAGTTGTAGGAATATCACAAGCAGAGTTAGACGAAATTGCTAATGTTGCCGAAGCTACAAACATAGCTAAGACTTTAGTAAACGAACCTGTTTCTTTCCTAGATGCTACTGAAATAGCAGAACAAATAAAAGCTCTTAGCAAAGAAGCAAATTTCAAAGTTGATGTTCTAAATAAGAAGAAGATAGAATCTCTAAAAATGGGAGGTTTATTGGCAGTGAACAAAGGTAGTTTCACTCCTCCTACATTCAGTATATTGGAATATAAATCTGAAAATGCAGTAAACACTAAACCAATAGTTTTTGTTGGTAAAGGAATTGTTTACGATACTGGAGGATTAAGCCTTAAGCCTACACCAGGTTCAATGGATGTAATGAAATCGGATATGGGTGGAGCTGCAGCAGTAATTGGAGCTTTCTATGCTATTGCAAAAAACAAATTGCCAGTTCACGTAATCGGATTAATTCCTGCTACAGACAACCGACCTGGAAACCATGCTTACACTCCTGGAGATGTTGTTAACATGTACGATGGAACAACTGTTGAGGTATTGAATACCGATGCTGAAGGAAGAATGATATTAGCAGACGCTTTGGCTTACGCTAAAAAATACGATCCTGAGTTTGTAGTAGATTTGGCTACACTTACAGGAGCTGCATTAGTTGCTGTTGGTCCTTTGGCAATAGCGTCTATGGGAACAGCAAAAGGAGGAAAATACAGAAGAATGATTGAATCAGGAAACAATGTTTACGAGCGTTTAGCTAGTTTACCTTTCTGGGATGAATATGCTGAGTTAATTAAATCTGACATTGCCGACTTAAAAAATATTGGAGGACGAGATGCTGGTTCTATAACTGCTGGTAAATTCCTTGAGCATTTTACTGATTATCCTTGGTTGCACCTCGATATTGCAGGTCCTGCATTCTTAAACGCTAAAGATTCTTACCGTCCAAAAGGAGGTACAGGAGTAGGAGTTCGTTTATTGTATAATTACATGAAGAATTTATCTAATGACTAATACAAAAAAGATAAAAGTTGGAATCTCTGTAGGAGATCTTAACGGCGTGGGAGTTGAAGTAATATTAAAAACCTTCGAAAAAACGGGAATGTACGATTTTTGTACACCTATATTATTCGCTTCTACCAAAGTAATTACGTTTCAGAAGAAAATACTTAAGATTAACACCCCAATAAATGGTATTGATCATCCATCAGAAGCAATTGATGGTAAATTTAACCTTGTAAATATTTGGGATGAAGGTGTGAACATTGAGTTTGGAAAATCAACAGAAACTGCAGGAAAATACGCTCTAGATTCACTAGTAGCTGCAACCGAAGCTCTCAAGAATGAAGAAATTGATGTTTTGGTAACTGCACCAATCAATAAAAACAATATTCAGTCTGAAGAATTTAAATTTCCAGGTCACACAGAGTTTTTGGCAGAAAAACTAAACGGAGATAGTTTGATGTTGATGGTATCTGACGATTTAAGAGTAGGAGTTGTAACAGGACATATTCCTATTTCTAAAATATCGGAAACTATAACTAAAGAGCTCATTACTTCTAAAGTGAATCTTGTAAATTCAACATTGATTCAAGATTTTGGCATCCCAAAACCTCGTATTGCTGTACTAGGATTAAATCCTCATAACGGCGATAAGGGAGTTATAGGAATGGAAGAAGAAGAAATAATAAAACCAGCCATTAAAGAAATGTTCGATGATGGCATGATGGTTTTCGGTCCGTATGCTGCAGATGGATTCTTTGGAACAGATAATTATAAGAGTTTCGATGCTATTGTAGGAATGTATCACGACCAAGCCTTAATTCCTTTCAAGAGTCTATCTTTCAATACAGGAATTAATTACACAGCAGGGTTAAGTAAAATACGTACTTCGCCAGATCACGGTACTGCATATGAGATTGCAGGTAAAAGAATAGCTGATGCTAAATCTTTTGAAGAAGCAGTATTTAAGGCGATACAGATTTTTAAAACTAGAAAAGAATATTTAGAACTAACTGCTAATAAGCTGAAAAAGCAAGAGGTTAGATATTATAATGCGGATAGATAATAGACGTCTGACGTACAGATATATAAGAAGAAAATAGCGTTCATGTAAATTAATATGCTCCAATTGTGAAAAATTTTGACAAATAACTGCGTATTAATAAAAATATTTATATTTTTGCACGCTCAAACAGATGACCGATAATGAAGGAGTTGAAAGATTACATCATACCTTTTGTGGGTTTAAGTATTGGTTCTCACAGGTTTGATTACGAAGTGAAGGACGAGTTCTTTGAGTTTTTTGAATACGAAGAGTTTAATAGTGCAGACTTAAATGTGGTGTTAGATTTCAACAAGAGGTCAAATCATCTTGATTTGAATTTCAGTTTCGAAGGAACAGTTAATGTCAATTGCGATGTTACTGACGAAGAATTTGATATGCCTATTGATGGAAGTCTAAGACTTTTGGTAAACGAGGGAGAAGAGTTCAACGATGACAATCCTGAACTTCTTATCATACCACATGGTGAATATGAGCTAAATGTGGCACAATACATCTATGAAATGATTGTATTGTCTTTACCTTTAAAGAGAGTACACCCAGGAATTGAAGATGGTACTTTAGACTCCGAAGCATACAACAAACTAGAGGAATTAAGACCTCAAGGTAATATTGAAGAAGAAGAAAAGACTGATCCTAGATGGGATAAGTTAAAAGATTTATTAACAGGTAAATAAAATAGGGCGATGGCACATCCTAAACGAAAAATCTCGAAAACAAGAAGAGATAAGAGAAGAACACATTACAAAGCAACAACACCTCAGATCGCTATCGATCCAACAACAGGTGAGGCACACTTATACCACCGTGCATACTGGCACGAAGGTAAATTAATGTACCGCGGTCAGGTTGTAATGGAAAGAGAAGAAGCAGTAGCTTAATTACTCTTTTAAGACTAAATAAAAAAGCGAACTTTAACGGTTCGCTTTTTTTATGATC
>CAZIYK010000217.1:0-3575 GCA_964543445.1 uncultured Flavobacteriales bacterium | reverse complement strand
TATTATTTATATACCAATCATTACTGGCATAACTAACATTAATATGTGTTCGCCTTCGTCTAAACCATCTGTAGGTGTAAGTATACCTGCACGGTTTGGAGCAGACATTTCTAACGTTATATGCGAAGATTCAAGGCTGTTTAGCATTTCAATTAAGAAACGAGAGTTAAAGCCTATTTGCATATCTTCTCCTTCGTAATCGCACGATAAACGTTCGTCAGCTTTATTAGAATAATCTAAATCCTCAGCAGAAATTTGTAGTTCGGCACCTGCAACACTTAGTTTTATTTGGTGTGTAGTTTTGTTTGAGAAAATAGAAACTCGTTTTACTGAGTTCAAAAATCTTATACGGTCTATTGTAAGCACGTTAGGATTTTGCTTAGGAATTACCGCTTCATAGTTAGGATATTTTCCTTCTATAAGTATACAAACCAACTCAATATTATCTACCGTGAACTTTGCATTAGTTACATTGTACTCAATTACTACGTCAGATTCATTATTTCCTAAAATATTTTTTAGGATTGTTAATGGTTTCTTAGGCATAATGAAATCAGATGCATCATCGGCAGTAGCATCGGTACGTTGATACTTAACTAGCTTGTGAGCATCGGTAGCTACAAAAATCATTCCTTCTGGCGAAAACGAAAAATATACACCCGACATTACAGGACGAAGATCATCGTTACCAGTTGCAAAAATAGTTTTAGAAATAGCTGTGTTTAAAACCTTAGCAGGCAATTCTACACGAGATGGTGAATCTAGCGAAATTGCATTCGGAAATTCATCTCCATCAACATACGCTAATGCGTAGTTACCCGATTCTGATGAAATTTCTATAACTTGTTTTTCAGTATTCTGCTTGAAAGTTAAAGGTTGCTCAGGGAAAGTTTTAAGTGTTTCTAAAAGCAATTTAGCAGGAATAGCAAGTACACTATCCGACTCTGATTCTACTTCAATACTTGCCGACATTGTTGTTTCAAGGTCAGAAGCTGTAATTACAAGGGTAGAATCTTTTATCTCGAAAAGGAAATTGTCAAGGATAGGTAATGTATTGTTGTTGCTAATAACACCCCCCAATACTTGGAGATTTTTTAATAGTAACGAACTGGAAACTAAAAACTTCATATTTATTCTATTTATCTGAATATTTTCTTTTTTATCTACTTTTATAGCAGCTCAATATAGTTAAAATCTGATAGTAAAATATTGTTTTAATAAATAAATTATCGACTAATTTATTAATACATCCTCTTAAAACTCATTGCCAAATTTTGCTCATAATTTTTTCAATGTGAAAGCAAAATATGTAGCCTATTAACTAAATTCGCCCTTCAAATATTCAGAACAAACAACATGGAAAACCATATAATTTCTCTCATAGCTAAATCGCTAAATATTAGAGAAAATCAAGTAAAAAACGTTATCGAGCTATTCGAAGGAGGAGCTACCATCCCCTTTGTAGCACGCTACCGTAAAGAAAGAACAAACAATCTAGACGAAGTTGCACTTGCTGAGATTCAGAAATTAAATCAATATTATTCCGATTTAGAAAAGAGGAAAGCATACATTATAGAAAAGATAAAATCTGATGACAAACTAACCTCAGAGCTAAAATCTAAAATAGAAAACACATACGATGCCACAGCTCTAGAAGACATCTATCTTCCTTACAAATCTAAACGCAAAACCAAGGCTGTAGTTGCTAGAGAAAATGGTTTAGAGCCTTTGGCAAAGATAATTATGTCGCAAAAAAGTTACGACTTACAAGGTAGCGCTAGTAAGTTTGTAAATAAAAATATAGAAAATGTAGATAAAGCTTTAGAAGGAGCTAGACACATTATTGCCGAATGGGTGAACGAAAATATAGCTGTTAGAGAATTGCTAAGAAATGATTTTGAGAAATTTGCGAAGCTAAAATCAAAAAGAGTTAAACTAAATTCCGATAAGGCACAAGACAAAATTGAGGAAGCAGAAAAATATTCCGATTATTTCGATTACGAGCAATCAATTTCTAGAATACCATCGCACCGTTTCCTTGCAATTAGTAGAGCTGTAAATTTAGGTTTCTTGAAAATGTCGATAACTATCGACGAAGAATACACTCTAAATAAAATCTACAGGAAATTTATTAGAGGAAATAGCGAATCGGCAGAGCAGATAGAATTAGCAATTAACGATGCTTACAAACGACTATTAAAACCTTCGATAGAAAACGAATTACTCAACAAAATAAAAGAGAAATCAGACATTGAAGCTATTAAGGTTTTCGAGAAAAACTTATCTCAACTTCTACTTGCATCTCCACTTGGTCAGAAAAATATTTTGGCAATAGACCCAGGATTCCGTACAGGGTGTAAAGTTGTGTGCATCAACAAAAATGGCGATTTACAACACAACGAAACCATCTACCCTCATGCTCCGAAAAATCAGTACAAACAATCGGCAAGTAAAATTTTCAACCTTGTGAAAGCTTACAAAACCGAGGCTATTGCTATTGGTAATGGAACTGCGGGACGAGAAACTGAAAGATTTGTAAAAGGATTGAAATTAAAACTTCCAATATTTCTGATTTCGGAAGATGGAGCTTCAGTTTACTCAGCATCAAAGATTGCAAGAGAAGAATTTGGCAATTACGACGTAACTGTACGTGGAGCTGTTTCCATAGGTCGTAGATTGATGGATCCCTTGGCTGAATTGGTAAAGATAGATCCAAAATCAATCGGAGTAGGACAATATCAACATGAAGTAAATCAGACTAAACTACAGGAAGCACTAGACAATGTAACGCTTTCGGCAGTAAATAAAGTTGGAGTAAACCTCAACACTGCTGGAAAACATCTACTTGCTTATGTATCAGGATTAGGTCCTGCCCTAGCCCAAAACATAGTTGATTATCGCAGTAAAAATGGTTCTTTTTCTACTAGAAAGGAACTTTTGAAAGTTGCTCGTTTAGGAAATAAAGCTTTCGAACAAAGTGCTGGATTCCTCAGAATTAAAAATGCTAAAAATCCGTTAGACAATAGTGGAATACACCCTGAGAGTTATTCAATTGTAGAAAATATTGCTAAAGCAAACAAGGTGAAAGTGGCAGATTTAGTTGGAAATAAAGAATTAATTGAATCTATAAATTTCGCAGATTATAAAACTGATGAAATTGGAGAATTAACTCTAGCCGACATAAAAAAAGAACTTCTTAAACCAGGTTTAGACCCGCGTAGCATCTTAGAGGAAATTCATTTTGATGATAATATCCAAACCATAAACGACTTAAATGAAGGAATGGAATTATTGGGTAAAGTTGTAAATATTACCAACTTCGGAGCTTTCGTTGATTTAGGAATTAAGGAATCAGGATTAATTCACCTATCTAATATGGCAGATAGATACGTAAGCGACCCCAACGAAATTGTGAGTTTGCAACAAGCTGTAAACGTAAGAATCATTTCCTTAGACATTCCTAAAAAAAGAATTGGACTAAAACTGTTGGATTAAGACTTTCAGTTTGCTTAAAATCTAAAAAGAGTCGCCAAGGATTTACACCTTAGCGACTCTTTTATGTTTTTCGAAAAAAA
>CAZIYK010000216.1:0-3576 GCA_964543445.1 uncultured Flavobacteriales bacterium | reverse complement strand
GATTTAGTACAGCTTGTAATAAAAACAGCTAAGATAAATAAGTACTTTTTCATATGTGAGTGTGACTATTTTTTGCAATAATACAAATACTCATCGATAAATTGAAGTTCTATTTGTATTCGAGAATAATTTATTTTTTATACTAAAAAAACCACTTCAAGTAAATGAAGTGGTTTGTATAAGTAGGATAAATATTGTTTTTAATAAAAAATTATTTTTTTACTTGGCTTACAATTGCTTTGAAAGCCTCTGGATGATTCATTGCTAAATCTGCAAGAACCTTACGGTTCAATTCGATATTATTAGCTTTAAGTGCACCCATTAACTGAGAGTAAGACATACCGTTTAAACGAGCACCCGCATTAATACGTGTGATCCAAAGAGAACGGAAAGTACGTTTTTTGTTCTTACGGTCTCTGTATGCGTATGTTAATCCTTTTTCAACTGCGTTTTTCGCAACTGTGAATACATTTTTTCTTCTTCCAAAGTAACCTTTGGCTTGCTTCAAGATTCTTTTTCTTCGAGCTCTTGCAGCAACAACATTTACTGATCTAGGCATATTTTCCTATTTTATTTTTGTAGAGGGCGGTAGATTTAACTACACTTCTAATTTTTTTGCACCGCTACATGGTTAATAAATTTACCAATCAACTCAAAAACGAGTTGACTATCTTAAGTTCAATTGATTTTTGATGTTAGCAACATCAGATTTATGAACTAATCCAGAAACTGTTAAGTTTCTTTTTTGCTTTTTAGTCTTCTTTGTTAAAATGTGACTTTTAAAAGCGTGTTTTCTTTTCAATTTACCAGAGCCAGTCAACGTAAAACGTTTCTTAGCACTAGATTTTGTTTTTAACTTTGGCATCTTCTTTCAGTTTTTAATAGCTATCCTACTTACTATTTTCAATGCTTTAAGAAACAATCATAGATTGAATCTTTCAGGCTTACTGATTTATTGTTTTTTCTTTGGAGCAATAAACATAGTCATACGTTTACCTTCCAATCTTGGCATTTGTTCTACTTTTCCGTACTCCTCCAATTCTGTTGCTAATTTAAGTAACAAAATTTGTCCTTGTTCTTTGAAAATAATAGAACGTCCTTTAAAGAAAACGAAAGCTTTAAGCTTTGCACCTTCTTGTAAGAATTTGATTGCGTGCTTCTTTTTGAATTCGTAATCGTGATCATCGGTTTGTGGACCAAAACGAATCTCTTTGATTACAACTTTAGAAGCTTTAGACTTCATCTCTTTAGTCTTCTTCTTTTGATCGTACAAGAATTTCTTGTAGTCAATAATTTTACAAACAGGTGGCACAGCCTTTGGAGATATCTCTACCAAATCCAATTCTTGCTCTTCAGCAATTCTTTGTGCATCACGAGTTTTGTAAACTCCAATCTCTACATTGTCTCCCACTAAACGAACTTCCGGAACTCTAATTTCGCGGTTAATTCTGTGCGGATTCTCCTTGATAACTCTTAGAGGACGACGTCCTCCTTTTCTTCTAATAGCCAGGGCTCTAAAGTTTTAATTAATAATATTTTTTAAAAATGTTTTAATGTTTTGCTAATCTCATCATTTACAAGTTTAGCAAATTCATCTATAGTAAAGCTTCCTAAATCGCCTTCTCCGTGTTTTCTAATTGAAATTTTACCTTCATTCTCTTCGTTTTCTCCAACGATAATCATGAAAGGAATCTTTGCAACTTCAGCATCACGAATTTTTCTACCGATCTTCTCAGCTCTCTCATCAATAAGCGTGCGAATTTCGGAATTTTCTAGCAATTCTGAAACTTTTTCTGCATATTTATGGTATTTCTCGCTGATAGGCAGTACAATAGCCTGTTCAGGAGTTAGCCATAGAGGGAAATTACCTCCTGTATGTTCAATAAGGATAGCAATAAAACGCTCCATTGAACCAAAAGGTGCTCTATGTATCATTACTGGTCGATGATCTTTGTCGTCAGAACCTTTGTAAGTTAGTCCAAAACGCTCAGGTAAGTTGTAGTCAACTTGTATAGTACCAAGCTGCCAACTTCTTCCAATAGCATCTTTCACCATGAAATCAAGTTTAGGTCCGTAGAAAGCAGCTTCGCCGTATTCTACAGTAGTATCTAAACCTTTAGCTTTAGCAGCATTTATAATTGCAGCTTCTGCTTTTTCCCAGTTTTCATCAGAACCAATATATTTTTCTTTGTTCTCTTTGTCTCTAAGCGAAATTTGAGCTGTAAAATCTTCGAATCCTAATGATTCGAAAACATATTTTACAAGATCAATTACAGCCATAAACTCATCGTTAAGCTGATCTGGAGTACAGAAAATGTGAGCATCATCTTGAGTAAATCCTCTTACACGAGTAAGACCGTGAAGCTCTCCAGATTGTTCGTAACGGTAAACTGTACCAAATTCAGCATAACGCTTTGGTAAGTCTTTGTACGACCAAGGCTCAGCATTAAACATCTCACAGTGGTGAGGACAGTTCATTGGTTTCAATAAGTATTCTTCGCCTTCTTGTGGCGTACTTATAGGCTGAAAAGAATCTGCTCCATACTTTGCGTAGTGCCCAGATGTAACATACAATTCTTTATTCCCAATATGTGGAGAAATAACTTGTTCGTATCCAGCTTTCTTTTGTGCTTTTTTAAGGAAATTCTCTAATCTTTCTCTAAGAGCAGCACCTTTAGGCAACCATAATGGAAGTCCCATACCTACTTTTTGAGAGAAAGTGAATAATCTTAGTTCTTTTCCTAGTTTACGGTGATCGCGTTTTTTAGCTTCTTCAAGTCTTTCTAAATATTCTTTTAGAAGTTTTTGTTTAGGGAACGAAATTCCATAAACACGAGTAAGCTGTTCTTTGTTTTCGTCGCCACGCCAGTAAGCACCAGCAACGCTCATTATTTTCACAGCTTTAATAAGTCCTGTGTTTGGAATGTGTCCTCCTCTACAAAGGTCAGTAAAGTTTCCGTGATCGCAGAAAGAGATAGTTCCATCTTCTAGATTCTCTATCAATTCTACTTTAAACTGATTACCTTCAGCTTTATATTTTTCTAATGCTTCGTCTTTAGATACCTCGCGTAGCTTAAACTCAGATTTTTCGCGAGCAAACTCTAGCATTTTATCTTCTACCTTCTTGAAATCTTTATCAGTGAATGTATAGTCACCGAAATCAACATCGTAATAGAAACCATTTTCTATAGATGGACCTATAGTTAATTTTATGCCAGGGTAGAAGTGCTCTAGTGTTTGAGCTAATAAGTGAGCAGATGAGTGCCAAAATGCATCTTTCCCTTCTTTAGAATCGAAGGTATAAAGAGTTAAGGTAGCATCCGTGTTGATAGGTGTTGTGGTTTCAACAATCTTATCGTTAACTTTTGCTGAAATTACATTACGAGCCAATCCACTACTTATAGAATTAGCAACATCAAACGGTGTTACGCCTTTTTCGAATTCTTTTACAGAACCATCAGGCAATGTTATCTTTATCATCTACTTCGGTTTTACTTTTTATTTTTGATTCGCAAATTTAGTAAACTTTTAAACTTAGAAGATTATTTACGTATGTAATTTTAAAGTGTTTTTTTA
>CAZIYK010000215.1:0-3579 GCA_964543445.1 uncultured Flavobacteriales bacterium | reverse complement strand
GCAACTACAATAATTACAATATCGGTAACTTGAGCACCACGAGCACGCATCGCTGTAAAGGCTTCGTGACCTGGAGTATCAAGGAAAGTTATCTTACTTCCATCTTCTAACTCTACGTTGTAAGCTCCAATGTGCTGTGTTATTCCTCCTGACTCACCTGCAATTACATTTGCATGTCTTACGTAGTCAAGAAGCGATGTTTTACCATGATCAACGTGTCCCATTACAGTAACAATAGGTGATCTTGGAACTAAATCTTCTTCTTTATCTTCTTCCTCTGCAACTGCTTCTTCAAGATCAGCACTTACAAATTCAGTATCAAATCCAAATTCTTCAGCCACAATAGATAATGTTTCAGCATCAAGACGCTGATTCATTGTAACCATGATTCCTAGAGACATACATGATGAGATAACTTCGTTGATAGAAACATCCATCATTGTTGCGAGTTCCATTACTGTTACAAATTCTGTAACTTTCAATGTACTCTTTTCCATTTCTCTAGCTTCCATCTCAGCATCAGACTTCTCTCTTCTATCGTCACGTTTCTGACGACGATATTTAGCTGCTTTAGACTTGTGCCCTTTGTTAGTTAACTTGTCTAAAGTTTCTTTAATTTGCTTTGAGATTTCTGCATCAGTTGGTTCAGCTTTTACAACTCTATTTGGTGCACCACGTCTGTTTCCTGGCTTTCCTCCTCTTCTGTTAGAATTAGGACCATTCTGACCTCTTTGTCCTGGACCTTTCTGACCTGGTCTAGATCCTCCTTGTCCTGGCTTACCAGAATTTCCTTTTCCTCCTTGTTGATTTTGTGCTTTAGAAGGATCTACCGCTTTTTTAATTCTGCGACGACGCTTCTTATTTGGATTATTAGCATCTTTCTTTGGATCTTTCTTTTTAGGCTTGTTAAATTGAGATAAATCAATTTTTTCACCTGTAAGTTTAGGTCCAGAAAGTTTTGCGTAATTTGTTTCTATCTTTTCTGATGTTTCTTGAGCAACAGATTCTCTTTTATCTTCAGATTTTGGCTGATCAGCTTTAGGCTTATTAACAGAAGCTTGCTTACTAGCTTTTTCTATTTCAGAATTAGCAGGTTTATTCTTCTTCTTAGGCTTAGAGTTTGAATCAAGATCTATTTTTCCAACTTGCTTTGGCTTAGCAATAGTTTGAGCTTCCCCTTTTATTACTTCTGATTTTTTACGTTCAGCTTCAATTTCTTTAAGAAGTCTAATACGTTCTTTTTCCTCTTCCTTAGCTTTTCTAGCCTCAGCTTCTTCTTTCTCAAGTTGAGCTATAAGTTTTTCACGTTCTTTCTGCTCGCGCTTTTCCTCAAGCCCTTTTTCTCTTTCAGCTCTAATAGCTTCTTTTTCACGACGTTTTTCTTCGCTTACTTCATTAGAAGCTTCCTTCTTAGATTTATCAGCCTGAAACCCAGATGCAAGGACATTATAAACCTTCTCATCAATTTTCACGTTTGGATTGGAATGTTCAAATGTTATTCCTTTCTTTTCTAGGTACTCAAGTGCTCTATCTTTAGAAATATTAAATTCCTTTAATACTTTTGCGAGCCTTATCTGTTTACTACCTGCCATACAATAATTTTCAATCTAATTTCTTTCTGTTATCTCTTATAAATTCTCTACGCCAATGAGAACTAATCTTCAAATTCTGCACTCAGAATTTCCTTTACCATCTGTATCGTCTCTTCTTCAAGGTCGGTTCTTCTTACCAACTCTTCTAAACTAACTGCTAAAACGCTTTTAGCTGTATCTATACCTATCTTATAGAATTCGTCTATTATCCATGATTCAATCTCGTCAGAGAACTCTCTTAACTCGATATCAGCATCTGCTTCTTCAATATCTCTGAATACGTCAATGTCGTAACCAACAAGCTGTCCTGCAAGACGGATATTATTTCCACCTCTACCAATAGCTTTTGATACCTCTTCTGGTTTTACCCAAACTTCAGCTTTCTTAGTGTCCTCTTTTATGTCAATTCGCTCAACTTTAGCTGGGCTCATTGCTCTTGTAATATACAACTCAAGGTTATTAGTATAATTAATAACATCGATGTTTTCGTTTCCTAACTCACGAACAATTCCGTGAATTCTTGCACCTTTCATTCCAACACAAGCTCCAACAGGATCAATACGCTCATCGTAAGATTCTACTGCTACTTTTGCTTTCTCTCCAGGAATACGAACACATCCTTTAATTGTAATTAATCCATCGTATACCTCTGGAATTTCTTGCTCAAACAATCTCTCTAAGAACTTAGGAGCTGTACGAGAAAGGATAATTTGAGGCTTTGTACCTTTAAGCTCTACATCTTTAATGATTGCTTTGATACTCTCTCCTTTTCTATAGTAATCTGATCTGATTTGTTGATCTTTTGGTAAAACCATCTCATTATCCTCGTCATCTAAAATGATAACTGCATGAGGACGTACGTGGTGAATCTCACCTGTAACCAAATCACCAACAAGATCCTTAAATTTCTTATATAAAATAGTATTATCGTGATCTTGTATTCTTGAACGTAAATTCTGACCTAATGAAAGTATTGCTCTACGACCAAGATCCATAATCTTAACTTCTTCTGATACATCTTCACCTATTTCAAAATCAGGTTCAATTTTTCTAGCATCAGATAAAGATATTTCTTCATTATCGTCTTCAACCTCGCCATCAGCAACAACTACACGATTTCTCCAAATTTCTAAATCTCCCTTATCAGGATTTACAATAATGTCAAAATTATCATCAGATCCATATTTTTTCTTTAAAGCAGCTCTAAAAACTTCTTCAAGAATAGCCATTAACGTAACACGGTCTATGTTTTTGTCAGACTTAAACTCTGAAAACGACTCTATTAATTCACGATTATCCATTGTCTTATTTTAAAATATAATAACCACTTTCGCATCCTTAACATCATCTATGTTAAGTTCCTGTTGTTTTTCAACAGTCATTTTACCTTTACCCAAGGTTTTTGGTACTCTCTCCTTCCACTGAAGAACAATCTTATTGTCTTCTGACACACTCAACAAAGTACCTTCGAATTTTTCATCATTAACAGTTACTACCTTAAGTTTACGACCAATATTTTTTACATATTGTCTTGGCATTGTCAATGAATGCGAAATATCGAACGATGAAACCTCAAGAGAAAAATCTTCCTCTTCTCTGTCTAAGTTATGTTCAATATTTCTACTAATTCTCATACACTCACTAACGTTAACACCTTTATCTCCATCAATTACAACGGAAATATGATTGCTATCGCTAATATCGAAATGTACAAGAAATAATTCTTTATTTAACTCTAAAGCCTCATCTAGCAGGCTTTTAACTAATTTTCTATCCATAAATAGGGTATAAAAAGAGGGGACTTTACGTCCCCTCATCCTCCTTTTTTAATCAATGCAAATATACGAACATATTCTTATATAGCAAATTGTACACAATTAATGTTGCTGAATATTGATCTATCGAAATAGATAATCCAAAAATCATCATTGCCTTGTATCTATTTATGTTCAAAAATGTTAGTTTGCATAAACGATATCATATTTTC
>CAZIYK010000214.1:0-3581 GCA_964543445.1 uncultured Flavobacteriales bacterium | reverse complement strand
TTAACAGTGTAAAATCTGTTAGCTGTCAGCGGTAAGCTATTAGCTAAAATATATGAAATACAATCATCAGGAAATAGACCAGAAATGGCAAAAATATTGGCAAGAAAATCAGACTTTCAAAGCTAACAACGAAAGTGACAAAGAAAAATTCTATGCATTGGATATGTTCCCTTATCCATCTGGAGCAGGATTACATGTCGGTCATCCACTAGGATATATCGCATCCGATATTTATGCTCGCTACAAGCGTCATAACGGATTCAATGTTTTGCATCCTATGGGTTACGATTCTTTCGGATTACCAGCAGAGCAATATGCAATTCAAACTGGTACTCACCCAGCTATAACTACTGCTCAGAATCTAAAACGTTACCGCGAGCAGTTAGATAAAATTGGGTTTTCTTTTGATTGGTCTCGCGAAGTTCGTACTTCCGATCCTGATTATTACAAACACACACAGTGGATTTTCACTGAGCTTTACAACGCGTGGTACAACAAAGACACTGACAAAGCTGAACATATTGACACGCTTGTAGAGAAATTTGCATCTGAAGGGAATATTTATGTTAATGCTTCTGCTGAAGAAGATGTAGAAGAATTTACATCAAACGAATGGCATTCTTTCGATGATAAAAAGCAAGAAGAAATTCTAGCAAAATACCGATTAACTTTCCTTGCCGAAACTGAAGTAAACTGGTGTCCTGCACTTGGTACTGTTTTGGCTAACGATGAAATCATCAATGGAGTATCTGAGCGTGGAGGTCATCCTGTAGTTCGCAAGAAAATGATGCAGTGGAATATGCGTATTTCTGCTTATGCACAACGTTTGCTAGACGGATTGAACGATTTAGATTGGACTGATTCTCTAAAAGAAACTCAACGAAATTGGATTGGTCGTTCTGAAGGAGCATCGATGTGGTTTGAAGTTGATGGTCATGATGGATTGAAATTTGAGATTTTCACTACTCGTCCTGATACAATTTTCGGAGTTTCGTACATGACTCTTGCACCAGAGCACGAAATGGTGATGGACATTGTAACTGATGAATATCGCGAAGCTGTAGAAAAATATATTGCTGATACTGCTAAACGTTCGGAAAGAGAACGTATGGCTGAAGTTGATAAAGTTTCAGGACAGTTTACGGGTGCTTACGCTATTCACCCTTTCTCTGGTGAGAAAATTCAGATTTGGATTGGTGATTACGTACTTGCTAGCTACGGAACAGGAGCTGTAATGGCTGTGCCTGCTCACGATAGCCGTGACCATGCATTTGCAAAGAAATTCAATTTGCCAATAATTCAGGTAATTAATCCAAAAGCTGAGTTAGCCGAAGATTTTGATATTCAAGAAGAGTCTTTCGATTCTAAAGAAGGAACAATCATAAATTCTGATTTCTTAAATGGTAAAGAAGTAAAAGAAGCTATTGCTGAAGTTATTTCTCGCATTGAAGAAATGGGAATAGGAAAAGGAAAAATAAACTACCGTTTGCGTGATGCAGTATTTTCTCGTCAGCGTTATTGGGGTGAGCCTTTCCCTGTTTACTATCAGGATGGATTGCCACAAATGATAGAAAAACAACATCTTCCGGTGGTTTTACCAGAAGTTGAAAAATATTTACCTACCGAAGAAGGTGAGCCACCTTTGGGTAGAGCAGATGTTTGGGCTTGGGATACTGTAAACAACAAAGTTGTAGCAAATTCAGAAATAGACAACGAAACTATTTTCCCACTAGAATTAAATACTATGCCGGGTTGGGCAGGATCATCATGGTATTTCTTGCGTTACATGGATGCAAACAATGAAGATGAATTTGTTTCTAAAAAAGCTCAGGCTTATTGGCAGAATGTAGATTTATACATTGGAGGATCTGAGCATGCAACAGGTCACTTATTGTATTCTCGTTTCTGGAATAAGTTCCTTTACGATATGGGCTACATCACTACTGATGAGCCTTTCAAAAAGTTGATAAACCAAGGAATGATTTTGGGAACTTCTGCTTTTGCTTACCGCATCAAGGACACAAATAAGTTTGTATCAAAAGGACTGAAAGATCAATACGAAGTTACACCGATTCATGTTGATGTAAACATGGTTGTAAATAATGAATTAGACATTGAAGCTTTCAAAGCTTGGCGCGAAGAGTATAACTCTGCCGAATTCATCTTAGAAGACGGAAAATACATTTGTGGTAGCGAAGTAGAAAAGATGTCAAAGTCTAAATACAACGTTGTTAATCCTGATGTAATTGTTGAAGATTTTGGAGCAGATGCATTGCGTTTGTACGAGATGTTCTTAGGTCCATTAGAGCAATACAAACCTTGGAAAACTGACGGTATAAGTGGAACTTACAATTTCCTTAAGAAACTTTGGAAACTTTATCACCGCGCAGATAAATTTGAAGTAAGTGATGCTGAGCCAACAAAGGAAAACCTTAAAACTTTACACAAAACCATAAAAAAAGTACGTGAGGATATTGAAAAATTCTCTTTCAACACTTCAGTATCTACTTTCATGATTGCTGTAAATGAACTTAACGCACAAAAGTGTAATAGTCGTGCAATACTAGAACCTTTGGCTATAATTGTGTCTCCATACGCTCCTCATATTGCTGAGGAACTTTGGTCTAAATTAGGACACACAACAAGTATTTCTGATGTAGAATATCCTACTCACAACGAGGAGTACTTGAAAGAGAGCGATCATACATATCCAATTATGTTCAATGGTAAACGCCGTTTCGAATTGTCGTTCCCTGTTGATGCCACTCCAAAAGAGATGGAAGATGTAGTTATGGCTCACGAAAAAACACAAGCACAACTTCAAGGTCGTAAACCTAAAAAGGTAATTATTGTACCTAAGAAGATTATAAATATTGTGGGATAATTAGTAGTCGGTTAACTACTGACAGCTCACAGACAAACTAATTTATTAAGGGTTTCACATTTTGTGAGGCCCTTTTTTATTTAACCACAAAGTACGCGAAGTAAAGCTCCAAGGACACAAAGGGATAAGCTTAGAGAGCTTTGTGAAATACTTAGTGACCTTTGTGGTTAAGTGCTTCAGAAATATATTCCAAAATTAAATCCTGAGCTCCAGAATTTTCTTTAATGTAATTGAATGCAATTTTACCAACTTCCAAATTCTTACCTGCATAGAATTTTCCCATTTCCGACTTGAACTCATCGGCATTATTTACAACTATCATCCCTCCTATCTCATTCAAATCGACAGCTTCTTTAAACTGATGGAAAATTGGTCCGGTAATTACAGGAATTGAAAATACAGCCGGTTCAAGTATGTTGTGAATTCCCTCTTTGCCAAATCCGCCACCAACGTAGGCAACATCTGCATAAGAATAAACTTTGGTAAGTAATCCTACTGTATCAAGTATAAAAACATCATACTTGCTTAAATCCTTTCCTTGCATATCTGAAAACAAAACAGTTGCCTTGTTAATCTTCTCTGAAAGTTTTTTATTGTAGTCTGCATTTATGTTGTGAGGAGCAAGAACAACTTTCACATCATCAGATTTGTTATTGATGTAGTCAATTAGAATTTTATCGTCATCGGGCCAAGTAGA
>CAZIYK010000213.1:1383-3586 GCA_964543445.1 uncultured Flavobacteriales bacterium | reverse complement strand
AATATTTGTCTGTGAGCTGTTTACTGTCAGCTACTAGCTAAATTACTTCTTCCAAGAATCACGTAATCCTACTGTTCTATTGAATACCAACTTTTCAGGTGTAGAATCTTTATCAACTACAAAATATCCTTTGCGTTGGAATTGGAATCTATCTCCTGGTTTTGCATCTTTCAAGTAAGGCTCAACTTTAGCTGTAATAATTTCTAATGAGTTTGGATTTAAGAATTCTTTGAAATCTTTATCCTTGTGTCCATCAGGATTTTCGTCCATAAACAGTCTGTCGTAAAGTCTAACTTCAGCATCAATAGCATGCTCTGCTGATACCCAATGCAAGGTACCTTTAACCTTACGTTTTGACTCTTCGGTACCACTTCCCGATTTTGTTAAAGGATCGTAAGTAGCATGAATTACTGTGATGTTTCCATCTTCATCTTTCTCTACACTTTCAGCTTTTATGAAATATGCATTTTTAAGCCTAACTTCTTTCCCTAGTTTTAGTCTAAAGAATTTTTTGTTGGCTTCCTCACGGAAATCTTCTCTTTCGATATATATTTCTCTTGAAAAAGGTACTTTACGAGAGCCTAAACTTTCGTCCTCAGGTGAATTTTCGGCATCTAGCCATTCAGTTTCTCCTTCAGGATAATTGTCTATAATTACTTTTACAGGATCTAAAACAGCCATTACACGAGGAGCTGTTTTATTAAGGTGGTTTCTAACAGAATTTTCTAATAAAGCTACGTCAATTACATTGTTTCTTTTAGATACACCTACAGCTTCAATAAAATTGCGGATTGACTCTGGAGTATATCCTCTACGGCGTAATCCCGAAATTGTAGGCATACGAGGATCGTCCCAACCAGAAACTATTCCTTCTTCAACCAACTGCAACAATTTACGCTTACTCATAACTGTATAGTTGAGGTTTAAACGCGAAAATTCTGTTTGTAGTGGTTGATATTCTCCATCTTTGATATTCTCAACAAACCATTCGTATAGCGGACGGTGAATTTCGAACTCTAAAGAACAAAGTGAATTTGTAATTCCCTCGATATAATCAGACTCACCATGAGCCCAATCGTACATTGGGTAAATGTGCCATTTGTCGCCAGTGCGGTGGTGTGGAGCATTTATTATACGATACATCAACGGATCGCGCATGTGCATGTTTGGATGAGCCATGTCTATTTTAGCACGTAAAACATGAGTTCCTTCCTCGAACTCTCCGTTTTTCATTCTTTCAAATAAATCTAAATTCTCCTCAACACTTCTATCGCGATAAGGACTGTTTGTACCCGGTGTAGTAGGCGTTCCTTTCTGCTTAGCTATTTCTTCGGCACTTTGCGAATCTACATATGCTTTACCTTCTTTAATTAATTTTACAGCCCATTCGTAAAGCTGATCAAAATAATCTGAAGTAAACTTAGGTTCTCCTTCCCACTCGTAGCCAAGCCATTTTATGTCTTCCTTAATAGCTTCTACATACTCTTCTTCTTCTTTTTCGGGATTTGTATCGTCGAATCTAAGGTTTGTTTTTCCACCAAATTTTTCGGCAATACCAAAACTTACTTGTATTGCTTTAGCGTGTCCTATATGTAGATATCCGTTAGGCTCAGGAGGGAATCTAGTTAAAACTCGCCCGTTGTGCTTACCTTCTTTAATTTCATTTTCAACTAGTTGTTCTATGAAATTCAGAGATTTCTTCTCCTCATTTTCATTAACCGCAGTCTTGTCCATATTATAGATATAATTTTTTTCAGTTTACAAAGTTAGTTAAATAACTCAGAAGGCGAAATAAGATGATATTAACAAAATAATGATGTGAGATTTAATGTAAGTATCAAAATGTTTCATCGTCCATATTCTGATAGTTACACGAAACAGATTTTACATTTTCAATTATTTCTAAAGACACAATATCATCACTCCAATCGCCTGTAACTTTAAGAAACTTGATGATTTTATCTTCGTCATTGAGTTTTGTTTTTATCTCTGTGCTATTTCCGTCTTTGTATTTGAGTATAACTTTGTTCATCGAATGTTAACTAGAATTATTATAAATAAATGAGTTTTAGGAAATGTGATAAAATAGTGGCTACGTATATGTATTTAGGTTGAAAATTTTTCACTATATTTATACTAAGCCTTTACAAAAAGGTGATAGATAAAAAAGTTGTAGTTTTTTATTGTAATATTTAGTTTTTTT
>CAZIYK010000213.1:0-1283 GCA_964543445.1 uncultured Flavobacteriales bacterium | reverse complement strand
ATGGTGTTTGTTTAAGATTTAAACTCTTTGAGTTTGTTTTTTGTAAAATCAGATAAAACAAGCTTTCCACTAATCTTTGCATTTTCACTTAAAAGGTTGTCCCAATTATCACATCCTTTCCAAAGCACTTTTTTCATTTCAGAAATTGATTCGTTGCTATAGCTAGAAATTGTATTCAATAACTTAGTTGATGCTTCTTGCATTTCTTCTTTTGTATCGGATACGTTATAAAACATTCCTTTATTTTTAGCCCATTCAGCGCTTTTCCAATTAGTAGCATCGATACTTAATTCTGATAAAGCTGATATTCCTATTTTACGTTCTACTGCAGGAGCAATTACAAACGGACCAATGCCAATTGATAGTTCGCTAAGCTTGATTGATGCATCTTTTGTAGCAAAGCAGTAATCGAAAGCACATGCTAATCCAACTCCTCCACCAACAGTTTTACCCTGAACTTCGCCAATAACAAATTTTGGTACTTTTCGTATTGCATTAATAACCCGAGCAAACCCATTGAAGAATTTTTCTCCTGATTTTTCATCGTTTATCTCTAAAAGCTCATCAAATGATGCTCCCGCACAAAAAGCTTTATCTCCCGAACTTTTAATTAAAATAGCTTTAATGCTATCGTTGCTACCAGCGTTGTAAATTTCGGACTCTAATTTGTCTAGTAAATTACTTGGCAAAGAGTTGCTTTTAGGGTGGTAAAACTCGATGATTGCTACGTTTTCTATTTCTGTAGTAGTTGTATTAACAAATCCTTGCATGATGCTATTTTTAATATGTGTTTGCAAGTTTAACAAAATTAGTTTTTAAAACAAGTAGAATGTTTTTATTGAGTTGATTTAGAGAAAATAAAATATATTTGCCAAAAATATTTTATCGATGACACGTATTGCAATTTTTGCCTCAGGATCGGGATCTAATGCCCAAAATATTAATGAATATTTCGAGGGAAACCCAGATGTTTCTATTTCGTTAATTCTTGCTAACAAGGCTGATGCTTATGTTTTGGAAAGAGCGAAAAATATGAATATTCCAAGTTTTGTGTTCTCTAATAAGGAGCTTCAAAATACCACTGTAGTCCTAGATAAACTTAAAGAGTTCGATATAGATTTTATAGTTCTAGCAGGTTTTTTATTGAAAGTTCCTTCTAACTTAATTTCAGCTTTCCCAAACAAAATTGTAAATATTCATCCTGCATTGTTGCCTAAATTTGGAGGTAAAGGAATGTATGGGATGCACGTTCATCAAGCTGTAGTTGATAACAAAGAGAAAGA
>CAZIYK010000212.1:0-3589 GCA_964543445.1 uncultured Flavobacteriales bacterium | reverse complement strand
ACAAAAAAACTCCCAAAATTTCTTAAGGGAGTTTTACATTTTAATAAATACAAGATTACTTTGTAAATAACATCTCTCTGTACTTAGTTAATGGCCACATATCATCGTCAATAAGTATTTCTAACTTATCGCAGTGGTAACGAATTACATCGAAATAAGGTTTTACATCAGAACAGTATTTTGTTGCTTTTTCCTCGATATCTTCTATTGGATTGATTTTCTTACGTTCCTCAATCATCTTGTTTATCTCAGTATTTATAATAGAAATACGTTCAGAAATTTCTTGAATCATCTCTAACTGCTCATGAGCAAGAGTTTGGAAGTCTGCACCATAAATATCTTTTAATCCTTTTACATTCTCAATTAAAAGGTTTTGATACTTAACCGCTGTAGGAATTACGTGGTTACGAGCAAGATCTCCTAAAACTCTACTTTCAATCTGAATACGCATTGTGTACTCTTCAAGTTGAATCTCGTGACGAGCCTCTAACTCAACTTTACTCATTACGTTATTATTCTCATACAACTCGATATTTTCATCAGTAAGAGCTGCAATTAATGCAGATGGAGTAGATGTATTATTATTTAATCCACGTTTCTCAACAGCTTCTTTTACCCAATCATCAGAGTATCCATCTCCTTCAAATAAGATATGACGAGAAGTTTTGATGTAATCTCTTAACACATTAAATATAGCGTCATCTTTCTTAAGACCGCTTTCAATAAGTGCGTCAACTTCTTTCTTGAAGTCTCTTAACTGCTGAGCAACAATAGTATTAAGAACTGTCATTGGTCCAGCTGAGTTTGAATCAGAACCTACAGCTCTAAATTCAAATTTATTTCCTGTAAATGCAAAAGGAGAAGTTCTATTTCTATCAGTATTATCTAATAAAATCTCTGGAATCTTACCTACTACATTTAATTTTAATTCTGTTTTTTCTTCAGGAGAAAGTTTACCATCAGTTACATTTTCTAACTCATTTAACACAGATGTTAACTGAGATCCAATGAAAATAGACATTACAGCTGGTGGTGCTTCGTTAGCTCCTAAACGGTGATCGTTTCCTGCAGATGCAATAGATGCACGTAATAAATCAGGGTAACGTCCTACTGCCTTAATAGTACTAATAAAGAATGTTAAGAACTGTAAGTTTGATTTAGGCGTTTTACCTGGACTCAACAAGTTTACACCTGTATCTGTACTTAACGACCAGTTGTTGTGCTTACCTGAACCGTTAATTCCTGCGAAAGGCTTTTCGTGGAATAATGCTCTGAAGTGGTGTTTACGTGCAATCTTCTCAATAAGATCCATAAACAACGAGTTGTGGTCGTTAGCTAAGTTAACCTCTTCGAATACTGGAGCAAACTCAAACTGGTTTGGTGCAACCTCGTTGTGACGAGTTTTTACAGGAATACCTAGTTTAATAGATTCTGCTTCTACTTCTTTCATAAATTCAAGTGCACGACTTGGAATAGAACCGAAATAGTGATCATCTAACTGCTGTCCTTTTGCAGGAGCATGTCCAAGAAGAGTTCTTCCTGTTTGTAATAAATCTGGTCTAGACTTAACTAATGCTGAATCTACTAAGAAATACTCTTGCTCTAATCCTAGAGTTACAGTAATCTTAGACACATTCTTATCAAAATATTTTATAACATCCAATGCTGCCTGATCAATTGCATTTACTGATCTCAACAATGGAGTCTTATTATCTAAAGCTTCTCCTGTGTAAGCAACAAATACAGTAGGGATACAAAGAGTATCTCCTATGATAAATGCTGGAGATGTTGGATCCCAAGCAGAATAACCACGAGCTTCGAAAGTATTACGAATACCTCCATTAGGGAAACTTGATGCATCTGGCTCTTGCTGAGTAAGTAATCCACCATTGAATTTCTCTATTGCTCTACCTCCATCTGTTGGCTCGAAAAAAGAATCGTGTTTTTCTGCAGTAGTACCTGTAAGAGGTTGGAACCAGTGAGTATAATGTTTTACACCTTTAGATAGAGCCCAATCTTTCATACCTGCTGCAACTTGATCAGCAATACTCCTATCTATCTTAGTTCCTTTTTTTGAAGCACTCATAACGGCTTGGAATGCTTCTTTTGTAAGATATTGAAGCATTGAATGCTCATTGAATACATTCTCGCCAAAACTTTCTGATAATCTTTTTTCAGAATGTTTTACTTCTATCGGTTGACGATCGAAGGTTTCTTTTAACGCTTGAAATCTAAATGTTGACATATCGTTTATTTGTAATTATTATCATTTCTATTACAAATATGATTAATTTATTTAAATACGCAAGCATACCCCCCTATTTATTTTTACATAAAGCGTATTTTTTACACTTTCCACAATTACACCCCCGTTTTTTTGTCTAAACCTTAAAAAGATCGCTAATTAAAAGTAAGTGATGTGACAAATTATTAAACATTTCAGATTTACCACTCAAACCCCAAACAGCAATTACGAATACAAAGTACAACAAGAATATCACAAACAACTTTCCGATTGTAATCTTTTTACCTGTTAAGAATACTGTCAACACTATTATAGTTATAGTAAGAGAAAGTACCAAAAGTTCAGATACTTGCTCTTGTACTTCTCTAACCAACTCTATTTTTTCGAAAACTAATCCGTAAAGAAAAACAGGAAAACCTACTGCAAAACCAATATCAAAAACATTACTACCAAAAGCATTAGAAATAGAGTCGTCGTAATTACCTTTTAATGCATCCTTATACGATAGAAAAGTATCTGGCACACTGGTAGCAGCAGCTGCAATAATTACTGAAACAATAAAAATAGGAATACCTAACGCATCACCTAAATCTATACTTGCTTCTGCTAATCCATAACAACCACCACTCATTACAGCCATAGAAAATAGTAATAATAGCCATGCACGTGTAGTTGTTATCTCTCCGTTCCCTACAAAAGCTTGTTCGAATCTAAATTTCAGAAGAGATGCAAGAATTTCTGATTTCTTTCTACTAGGTACATTTACTTTATGACTATACTTTAAACCTGCAACAGTTTTATCTTTCTTATCCATTTTGTAAAAAAGAAATCCTAAATACACTAGATAAAAAAGCATCAAGTACAATCCTTCTTTCCATGTAAGACTATATCCTTCGCCTCCAGACTTTATCAAAGCTAAAAGGAGTACATTAGCTAATACTAATGCAGTACCATCTCTTAAAATTACTTTTCTAGAAATACTTAAATTACTCTTATGAAACTTAAAATATACAGCCAATCCAACAACAAAAGGAATAACCGTTGCATTAAATACTGCCGAACCTGCTGTTGTACCTAATCCTGCTGCAAATCCATGTGCATTTTGTAGTATAAAAAGAAAAAACAATGTTGTTAGCAATTCTGGCAACGAACTACCAATTGCATTTATTGTTGCTCCTTTTACCCCATTACTTAAATTACGTCCCAAAAAATCTGAAGCACTTTCAAAGCCCTCTCCTGCTTTCCAAATTACAAGAGACATTAATAATATTACAATTAAAGGATATAGTATTTCCATGTAGATTTTATTATAGTTTTTGTGAGTTAGTTTGGGGTTACTTGTTT
>CAZIYK010000211.1:0-3620 GCA_964543445.1 uncultured Flavobacteriales bacterium | reverse complement strand
AACTGTCGTGCATTCCTACACCAAACTTGATGTCCTTGTTATTGAATTTACTATCGAAAACAGTAGAACCTGAAACTGGTTTAGGCAATTGGAAATTAAACCCATTTACCCACGGATGATATTGATTGTTATCAAAATCCCAAAGCATAGTATGTGCACCGATTGATGTAAATTCTGAAGTAATTTGTTTTGTGAATCGGTAACCCAAATATTGCTGATAATGAAGAACATTAGCCACTTTTGAATAAACGTCAGGCTTAGTTTCTTCCAACCATTTTATTTGCAATCCTGAATTTAAAAATCCAAAAGCAGGAGAAGCAGTTCTACGTGAGAACTCTTCAACACCTCCATTTTCGTTGTAAACTTTATCAGAAATATAGCTCGGTAACTCCTTTAGATAATTATACATAGGAGTAAGCCTATTGCCATCTTTATCTAAGTAAATTACAGTTGCTCCATGTGTAGAGAAGTTTACTGCCTTTACGTTGTACTCTTTGTTATTAGTAATCTTCAGAAGAGTTTCGTCTATCCAAGATTCTATCTTATCTAAATCATCTCCTAAAAATCCATCATCATCTTCTACCTCTGAAAACCTTAGACTTTCCTCTAAGACAACATTAAGATTGTTGTCGAAGAGGAGAATCTTTTTATTTGTCTTTCCAATATCAAATATTGCAATTACATCTAAACTCATAGTTACTATTTGTAGATACCTACTTTGTTTATTTCTAATGTACCCTTAAGTTCGTTAATCTGAATTTTCAATACATCAGCTTTTATTGGCTTATCAAGCATTAAATTAAAGAAAGGTCCAATGCCTTTTCCTTTATATAAAGTTTTCCATTTACCATTAACTTTATATTTAATCTCAAAGCTTTTTACAGCGTGATTATTTCCAATTCTACGTCCTTCTTGAATAGTTATTTGAGATATTTGTTGAGGCTTATCCCAAGTATATGTCAAAGATGGAGTCTTATCATCCTTAGATGGATACCACGATTTCTTTACGTGAATTCCTTCAGAAAAACTTGCTTTTGCACCAGGCATTAAATTTCTAGCACTAAATGTTTTAGATTTATCTGATGACGACACCAATTTAGCATCAAAGAAAATTGGTTCTCCAAGAGTTTTGATAGGTGCAATTGTACTTGCATCTTTATCAAGAGTCAATTCAATGATTGTAACAACTGGCTTTGTAGCTTCATCATCTAAAGTTACTTTCAATCCACTTTTACCATTTTTCACAGTTACCTTGCCACCTGTAAGTACTTTGTATGACTTAATTTTTGCAGGTAATTGAGGTAAAGTGAAATTATTGTTCTGTATCTCGCCTAAAACGTGAAGCCAAACTTTTTCGCCTTTGTAAGTACTAGTACCCCAAGCTCCAGTTATGTATGGTCCACCTTGAGTAGCATAGATGCTTTCTCCATATTTTTTTAGATATTGACCAATTTGCTTATATCTTTTTTTATGACTTTCGATAATAGAACCATCAGCTCTTGGGCCCGTATCAAGCAATAAGTTACCACCATTACCAGCTATTCTAGTTAACAACTGTATAACATCGCTATATGGCATTGCTTTTTTCTCACCCATGTAACCCCAGCCACCGCCGATAACTTCGCAAGTTTCCCAAGGTCTATTAATTTGGAAAGGACCAATTCCTCTTTCTGGACCATCAAAATCACCCATGTGCATATCTGGCGATCCAAATCTGTGATTCACAATAGCATGTGGATTTGCTGTCTTTATAATTTTCATCAATTTAACAGCATCCCATGTATCAGGACTCTTCCCTAAACCATCAAACCAAATTCCATCAATCTTTCCATAGTTATTCATCAACTCTGTCAACTGTGGATAAAGAATTTTTTCGTTAAATTCTTTTGATGGTAAAGGTTGTCTGTAAAGCTCGTTAGTCCAATCTGGCTGAGAATAATACCACAACAATCTCATATCGTATTTATGACAAGCATCTGCAATTTCTTTTACAACATCTTTGCCATAAGGAGTATGCATTATGTTGAAATCTGTAGTTTTTGTATCCCACATACAAAAACCGTAATGGTGTTTTGTAGTAAATACAAAATACTTAGCTCCAGCTTCTTTCCACAATTTCACCCACTCATCAGCACTAAACTTATCAGGGTTAAATGTTTTGTAAGTATCGTTATACTCTTGTTCTGGAACTCCTTTTGTCTGATTATCTTTTTTGTGGTGTGGCTTTCTACCTGCACGTCCCCAACTCAATGGAGCCTCATTTACAACAGCAGGAGCCCAGTGTACAAATACACCAAACTTAGCTTCCTTCCACCATTTCATATCCTCGTCTGATGCAAACATGTACTTCATATCAGCAGGATCTATTTTGTCTAAATACGCTTGCAACTTAGGTGGTCGCTGATATTCACTTATACCATCATTCTTGTACTCTGACTTTTTGTGCTGAGCAAAAGTATTTGCCGATGATATAAGAAATACTGCCACCAGTGCAATGTTTCTAATTGATTTTATCATATTATTTAATATTAAATTAATTATTGATGGCCATACAATTCATATTCTGCAATATAAATTCGTGGTGCATTCGGTATAAATAGTCTAACTTTCTTTGTTTTAATAGGCTTATCCAACATGTGAATAGGTTGAAACTTTGATTTCCATTTATAAACTGTTTTCCAACCACCATTTCCATCAGGCACTTGCAATTCTGGTCTGAATTTAGGGAACCAATTCTCTCCACGAGCAATATTAACACTAGTAATAGTTGTTGGCTTTTTAAATTCAGTTTCTATCCAAATTCCTTTTTCTCCCTTTGGTAAACTTACTGTCCATTCAGTATGAACATTCTGATCTCTAACATTATCAATCTGATTTTGGTTGTGAGATGCTGTAAGTTTTGCATCAACAGTTAAAGGTTTCTCTACCAAAACAGGATCAATATCCATTACGTTTTTATCAAAAGTAAGCTCTATTGTTGTTACAATTTCCTCTCTATCTTTCTTAGCTACTTCTATCGTGAAATCTTTCTTGCCTTTTTTCAACTTAAGGTCTTTACCATTAAGCATCTTTGCAGATTTCAACTTTACTCCTTTAAGATTAGGGAAAGTCATTTTATTGCCATTATCCCAACGGAAAATATGTAGATATACTTTGTTGCCTTTACGTGTTGATGTTCCCCACTGACCAGACAAATAAGCACCACCTCTTGAAGCTCGGATACTTGTTTCTCCATATTTCTGCCACCATTGTGCAATTTGCTCAAGACGCTCTACTTCTACAGGATTAAGAGAACCATCGCCACGTGGTCCTATATTTAGCAACATATTTCCATCGTTACCCCAAGTATAAAGTAGAATCTCCATTAATTGATTCAACGGTTTTACACTCACATCAGGATTATATCCCCACTGACTCGTTGTAGTTTCGCAAGCTTCCCAATAATCATCGTGATTGTAGTAACTTGTATTATGCTCTGGCGTATAAAAATCTGCTCCTACTCCTCCACGGTCGTTAACCATTGCATCTGGATGAAGTTTTCTGATTTTTCTCATTACTTCTTCCGAAGTATTTCCCCAATCACCAGGTCCTAATCCATCAAACCAAATTTCAGAAATCTC
>CAZIYK010000210.1:2156-3665 GCA_964543445.1 uncultured Flavobacteriales bacterium | reverse complement strand
TTAGAGTTCACTTTTATATAAACTCTAAAACATAGGATGCTAATATCCATCACTATAAATACCTCTTAACACGAAAACACTTTCATAAACATAACCAACTCACAATCACTACGAAACAATCTTACACTAACACAATCTCAATCGTGAGTCTACAATAATAACAATTGCTATTTTTTAACTTAATTTTAATTCAAATATGTTTTAAATAGTAAGCTTATTTAATGTTGTTTTTTTACTTTTACTCCCACTAAAAGAAATATGTAAAGTATTATTTATGAAGACAATCATTCAAAATATCAGTCAATTAATTCAGGTTAGAGATAATCATATTGACGCTGTTGTTGGTAGCGAAATGAAAGAGTTACCAATTATCGAAAATGCATTTTTAGAAATTGAAGATGGTAAAATAATAAACTATGGTTCAATGTCTGAAATTCATGGTGTTGATTATGCTAACACTACAAAAGTAATCAATGCCAAAGGAGGAATAGTAATGCCTACATGGGCAGATTCTCATACTCACATTGTTTACGCTGGAAGTAGAGAAAAAGAATTTGTTGATAGAATAAATGGACTTTCTTACGAAGAGATTGCTAAAAACGGAGGAGGAATTCTTAATTCAGCAAAAAGACTTCACAATACAAGCGAAGATGAACTTTACAATCAAGCAAAACTTCGTGTTGAAGAAATTATGAACATGGGAACTGGAGCTGTAGAAATTAAAAGTGGATACGGTCTTACAGTTCAGGATGAAGTAAAAATGCTTAGAGTAATAAAACGTCTTAACGAAGATTACCCTATTACTATAAAAGCGACTTTCTTGGGAGCTCACGCTATTCCAGCTGAATATAAAGAAAACAGACTTGGCTATATAAATCTTATCATAGAAGATATGATTCCATTAGTTGCCGAAGAAGGTCTTGCTGAGTATGTAGATGTTTTCTGCGATAAAGGTTTCTTTACTCCAAACGAAACAGATATGATTCTTAAAGCAGGAATTAAACACGGACTTACTCCTAAAATTCACGCTAACGAATTGGATTATTCAGGAGGAATTCAAATTGGAGTACAAAACAAAGCATTATCGGTAGATCATCTTGAATTTACTGGCGACGAAGAAATTGATGTTTTGATGAAATCAGAAACTATGCCTACACTAATGCCTTCAACAGCATTTTTCTTAGGACTAGAATATCCACCTGCACGTAAGATGATGGAGGCAGGATTGCCAATAGCTCTTGCTACTGATTACAACCCAGGCTCATCTCCTTCAGGAAAAATGTCTTTTACAGTTTCTCTAGCATGCATACAGTTGAAAATGACTCCAGAAGAAGCAATAAATGCAGCTACAATAAATTCAGCATACGCAATGGGTGTAGAAAAAGAATTGGGTTCTATTACAAGAGGTAAAAAAGCCAATGTTATTATTACAAAACCAATCAATTCTTACGCTTACATCCCCTACTCTTTTGGTAGCAATTTAGTAAGTAAAGTTTTGATTGAGGGAGA
>CAZIYK010000210.1:0-2056 GCA_964543445.1 uncultured Flavobacteriales bacterium | reverse complement strand
TAAACAGATCAATGAAACAAATAATAGAATGTGTACCTAATATATCAGAGGGTCGCGATGAAAATGTAATTAAACAAATTACCGATGTAGTAGAAACTGTAGATGGAGTAAAACTTTTGGATGTTGATCCGGGTAAAGCTACAAACCGTACAGTTATAACTTTTGTTGGAGAACCAGAACCAGTTATAGAAGCTGCTTTTCTTCTAATCAAGAAAGCTTCTGAACTTATTGATATGAGCAAACATTCTGGAGAGCATCCTCGTATGGGAGCTACTGATGTTTGTCCACTTGTACCAATTGCTAACATTAGCATGGAAGAAACAGTTAAGTACGCTCATAAACTTGGAGAGAGAGTTGGTAAAGAACTTCAACTTCCAGGATATTTCTACGAATTTGCTGCTAAGGAAGAAAGTCGTAAAAACTTGGCTGTAAACCGTGCTGGAGAATACGAAGGATTAGAAAAGAAAATAGCATCTAGCTACAAACCAGATTTCGGACCAGCTGAATTTACAGATAAAGCGAAACGTTTTGGAGCAATAAATATTGGAGCTCGTAATTTCTTGGTTGCTTACAACATCAACCTTAATACAACTTCTACTCGTCGTGCAAATGCAATTGCTTTCGATAACCGTGAGTTAGGTAGATTCAAGCGCGAAGGAAACCCGATTACAGGTAAAAAAGTAAAGGATGAAAATGGAAATTTTGTAAGAGAGCCAGGAAAACTAAAAGCTGTTAAAGGTATTGGGTGGTATATTCCTGAATATGGAATTGCTCAAATTTCTTACAACTTAACTGACATTACAATTACTTCAATTCACAAAGCTTTCGAAGAAACTGTAAAATCAGCCGACGAACGTGGAATTAGAGTTACCGGATCAGAGTTAATCGGACTTGTTCCTCTACAAGCATTACTTGATGCAGGTAAATATTTCCTAAAAAAACAAAAACGTTCAGTAGGTATTTCTGATGCTGAAATAATTAAGATAGCTGTAAAATCGTTAGGATTAGATGAGCTTGCTCCTTTCGATCCTCAAGAAAAAATTATTGAGTACAAAATGGCTCAAGGTGGCGAAAAGCAACTTATCGACATGAACCTAACAGAGTTTGCTTACGAAACAGCATCTGAAAGTCCTGCTCCAGGAGGTGGTTCTATTTCGGCTTATGTTGGTGCTTTGGGAATTTCACTTGGAACTATGGTTGCAAACCTATCTTCTCACAAAGCAGGTTGGGATGATCGTTGGGAAGAATTTTCTGATTGGGCTGAAAAAGGTCAGGCTTACAACGATAAATTATTGAAACTTGTTGACGAAGACACAAATGCTTTCAATAAAATTATGGATGCTATCCGTATGCCAAAAGGTAGTGATGAGGAAAAAGCAATTCGTAAACAAGCATTAGATAATGCTACAAAATATGCAATAGAAACTCCTTTCCAAGTAATGAAAACTGCTTATGAAAGTATGGAGGTAATGAAAGCTATGGTAGAGATAGGAAATCCTAATTCTGTTACCGATGCTGGTGTTGGAGCTCTTTGTGCAAGAACAGCAGTTATGGGTGCATTTATGAATGTAAAAATAAACTGTGCTGGTTTCGACGATAAAGAATTTGTGAATGATATGATTGCAAAAGCTCAAGATATTGAAGACAAAACAATAGCTCTTGAAGCAGAAATTATAAAAATCACAAATGAGAAAATAGGACTATAAGAATAAAGGTCTCTTTTATTTAAGGCTGATAATCATTAGATTGTCAGCCTATTTTTTTCATTAAAAAGATAATATGTCAATAATTACAATATTATTTATAGCCGTAGCTCTATCAATGGATTCTTTTGCTGTTTCTATTTCTAACGGAATTAGTTTACGAAAGTTGAATCTAAAAAACATTGTTGCTATTTCTTTTTCTCTAGCTTTTTTCCAGGCAATAATGCCTCTTATTGGATGGTTTGCAGGTGTTGGTGCATCACAGTACATCGAAGATTACGACCATTGGGTTGCCTTTGCCCTACTAGCAGTAATTGGAGGAAAGATGATTTACGAAGGTTTTGACAATGATA
>CAZIYK010000209.1:2055-3673 GCA_964543445.1 uncultured Flavobacteriales bacterium | reverse complement strand
AATATTGCCATAATAGCCACAATAAAACTATAAACCAACATTGCTCTAACAGTCTTTTTCAGGATATAACCTTCTATATTTCCTAGAGCAAGTACAGATGAAACTGCTACTATATTATTGATACTTACCATCGCTCCCATTGCTCCTCCTACGGATTGCATTGCTAAAATTGTAGTCCTATCTAATCCTAATTTCAAGGATATAGAATCTTGTATTGCTCCGAATGTAAGATTTGAAATGGTATTACTTCCACTAAAGAAAGTACCTATTGCTCCAAGATACGAAGCAAAATATTTCCACGAATGACCTGTTAAATCAGCCAATGTTCTACCAATTATTGCCACTGCTGAATTTTCTCCTCCCATCATCATTAAATTAACGAAAATCAACGCTCCAATTAATGCTTTTGCAGGTGTAGCCATTTGATCTACGGTAGCCTTAAATACAGATGGAATCTCCTTTTTGGAAGAAAACATGAAAAATGTAATAATAGAAATCAATCCGAAAGGAATAAATGATGGTACATAAAGCAATTGATGAGACCAATCTATATTAGACCCAAAAATATTTTTCAACGATACCACTAACGATGAGCTAATACCGAATGTTCCGAAACTACCTAACGAAAGATTAAAAGTGTTTGCAGTAGATGTTAATAGTTGTTTTACTCCTAAATCGGGAATACGTGTAATTACCAGTGTTAAGATTAACCCCCATAAAGGGAATGTAGCTTTCACTAGTTTTCTTAACGATGGTGTTTCGTAGTGTACCTCCTCTTTTGGTACTTTACTCTCCTCAACAGGTTCTTGAACTATTATCTCATCTTTGCTAAGTCCAATATTGTGTTTAGCAAGTATAATTGTAAGAATAAGACCTATTGTACCTCCTACCAACGATGGAAATTCGTAGCTATATCTGGCAACAATTATGTATGGAACAACTGTTGAAACAACACTTAACAAGATAAATGGAAGATTTTTAAAAACTGATTTTGGTTTTACAACAGTAATTAATGCCAAAGCAGGAATTACCAACGAAGCTCCTCCATTTAACAAAGCAGTCTTAAATCCTATAATCATAGTTTCGTTGTGACTCAAATCTAAGTTCGAAAAACCAAACCATGTAGGTGTTCCTACTGCTCCAAACGAAACAGGGATACTATTTGTAATTAATGTTAATACAGCTACCCTTACAGGTGGAAAACCTAATCCAACTAAAATTGGTGCTGCAATGGCTGCAGGCGTTCCAAATCCACTAGCTCCTTCTATAAGAAATGGGAAAGCCCAACCTACAATCATTAATTGGGCAATTTTGTTTTCTGAAACAGTATTTAACCATTCTCTTATAACATCCAAACTTCCTGTTGCCTCCATTGTTTTAAACAAGAAAATTGCTCCTCCTATTATCACAATTGGCGTCCATGCAACTAACCATCCTTTTACAACTGTGGCATGCACAAGATTGGCATTATCTCTAAAAACAATCATCATTATCAAATACACAATCAATGCAGACAATGGAAGTGCTTTTGAAGATGGCATACTATTCTTTTTGGTCATTAAGAATACCAACAGTAGTATGGGTAAGAATGAAAATATTGTTGTCATCATAACGTATG
>CAZIYK010000209.1:0-1955 GCA_964543445.1 uncultured Flavobacteriales bacterium | reverse complement strand
TTTAAAGCATTATATTATAAAACCTCGTTTTCACAAGTTCCTGTTGTCAAGTATTCTTGAATATTTCTGAAAGTAGTTTCAGTAATATTGTTTAATGCTTCTCTAGTGAAAAATGCTTGGTGTGCTGTAATAAGAACATTAGGGAATGTTTGCAATCTCACAAATTGATCGTCCTGAATTACTTTTTCAGACAAATCTTCAAAGAATAATTTTTCTTCTTCCTCGTAAACATCAAGTCCTAAATAACCAATCTTACCCTTTTTCAATCCTTCTATCGCAGCATAAGTATTTACCAAAGGTCCACGACTTGTATTCAAAATCATAACTCCTTTTTTCATTGCCGAAATAGCATATTCGTTTATGATGTGATATGTTTCGTGAGTAAGCGGACAGTGTAAAGAAATAATATCACTATTTTTATACAATTCGTCTAACTCTACATACTCCACCCCTTTTGACTTTAATTCTTCATTAGGGTATTTATCGTGAGCTATTACCTTACATCCCAATCCCATCATTAAATTTGCGAAAATCTGTCCAATTTTTCCAGTACCGATTATACCTACGGTCTTTCCATGAAAATCGAAACCTAACAAACCGTCTAACGAGAAATTACCATCTTTTAATCTTGGAAATGCTTTATGATATTTTCTATTTAATGTCATAGCCAATCCTAAAGTATGCTCAGCTACAGCGTAAGGAGAATAAGCAGGAACTCTAACTACACCAATACCTAATTCTTTGGCTCTAATATTATCTACATTGTTGAACCCAGCACAACGAAGAGCAATTAATTTAACTCCTAATTCATGCAATGCATCAATAACATCAGAATTCAATTTGTCATTTACAAAAACACATACAACATCATACCCTTTAGCCAATGGTACTGTTTTTCTTTGAAGCCTTGTTTCGAAATAAGAAATCTCAGTATCGTATCTCTCAGCCACTGGATTAAATGAATCAACTGTCCATTTTTTTGAACTGAATACTGCTATTTTTACTTTACCCTTTTCTTTAACTTCTTTCTCTTTACTCATAATCAATTGTCTTTGTTGTACTTAACAATATATATTAACTATATTTTTATTTTCCAATCATTTAGAAAGTGTATTTATGACACTTTCTAAATTCGTTACAAACTTAGATATTTTTTTTCAGAATACCTTGTCTATATGTGACAAAAATCACAAAATATATTGACATCAAACAATTTATGATAAATGGCTCTATAAATCTAGTTGATAATTATTTACATTTGTAGTAATGCAGAAAATATACAGCTACATAGCATTTATAATTTTATTATCCACTCAGGTATTTGCTCAATCGCAAGACGATGCAATAACCGCTCAACATTTCTACAACAAAGGCGAATACAAATCGGCTATACCCTACTACCAAAAATTGCTTGATGCGAATCCTAGCAATCAACTTTTTTACCAGAAATTATTGCAATCTTACATAAAAACTAATGAGTTTGATGACGCCGAAAAGCTTGTAAACAAAATGATAATATCGTTTGATTATCTAGCTACATATAATGTTGATTTGGGATACGTTTACAAGAAACAGGGCAAATCAGACAAATCGCTAATTCAATACAATCAGGCAATTGAGAAAGTGAGAAATCGGCCAACTTTGGCGTATAGCACTAGTAATCAATTTCAGATTTACCTAGAGAATAAATGGGCATTACAAGCATATCAGGTTGCCGAAAAGAATAATTCTAAACTTAGTTTCTCTCTTCAAAAGGCAAATCTGTATGGTCAGATGGGAATGGTTGATAGCATGCTCTATTGCTATTTTGAGGTAATTGACAGACAACCAAAGAAAAAAAACTATATACAACGTTATCTCAGTAATTTCCTAAAACAAAATCCATCGCCCGAAATGGGAGATAAAGTAAAAACAATACTTCAAACTAAGGCTGAAGAAACTGATAATCCTGATTA
>CAZIYK010000208.1:0-3689 GCA_964543445.1 uncultured Flavobacteriales bacterium | reverse complement strand
ATTTAGTGAAATCTATTCATCTAAAGTTCTAAGGAAGTTTAATTTCTTTTTCCAAAGTTTAAGATTCTCTTTGTGATTAGCAATTTTAGCTTTTACATCTTTCACAAGAGGATTATCAGCGCTAACGTTGAAGAAACCAAGGTTGTTATCCAATTGAGTGATTTCCTTTCTGATATCGTCCATTCTTTTACGAATAATATCTCTCTCGTGGAAAACTTTCTTCATATCATCAGAAGCTATGAATGATTCAATTCTATTCTTAAACTTCATGAAGGCAGCTTCATTTTTGTCTAAATCAAGTTTATCAAATAACTTATCGATGGTATTATTAAATGTATTTTCAATAGCTTTCTTATCTCTAGGAACACTTCCAAGTTCTTTCCACTTGTTTATATATTCCATTAATAATGCTACTGCTTCTTTACTATCTTTAGGTAATTTTATTTTTTCAACTTCAGCTAATAGCTCAGTTTTTTTCTCGTAGTTACCTTCAAGCTCTGCATCTTGTCCTTTACGATTTTCGTTAAGTCTATCGAAGAAATGATTACAAGCTCCACGGAATCTATTCCAAATTTCGTCAGATTGTTGTTTAGGTACGTGACCTATTTTTTTCCAATCGCTTTGAATTTTCTTAAGAGTTTCAGTAGTCTTTTTCCACTCTTCGCTATCTTTCAAAGACTCTGCAATTTCAACAAGTTTCATCTTTTTCTCTAGATTCACTAGTTGATCTTTTTTCAAACTCTTATAGAAATCGTTTTTTCTCTTATTTAGAGCTCGTGTAGCATCTTTGAATTTTTGCCATATTTTATCGTTATCGCTTTTGGCAACTCTACCTATAGCTTGAAACTCAGCTTTAAGTGCTTCAACTCTTTTTATACGATCTTGCCACTGTGAGTGAGTATTACCCTCTTCTTTTGCAATTTCTTCGATTTTAGCACATACAGCTTCTTTAGCCTCCATGTTTTTAGCCCACTCAGCCTTCATTTCTTTAAGGTGCTCGTGACGTCTGTCGTGAATTACCTTTGTAGCCTTACTGAAACGCTCCCATATTTCTTCTCTATATTCTTTAGCTACAGGTCCTGTTTCTTCTTTCCACATTCTGTGAAGTTCTTGTAACTCATCGAATGCTTTCTTTATTGAAGGCTCGTTTGAAAGCTCCTCAGCTCTTTCTACAATCTTTAATTTCTCCTCGTAGTTGTGTTTGAAGTCAAGATCGCGCATTTCGTTGTTTAAACGAAGGTAATCGTAGAACATCTCAACGTGGTGGTGGTAAGTTCTCCAAAGTTCATTTGAAACGGCTTTAGGTACTTTACCTGTATTTCTCCATTTCTCTTGAATGTCTTTAAACTCTTTGTAAGTATCAGACATCTTTTCTTCTTTGTTGATAAGATTCTTTAACTCCTCAATTAGTTCAAGACTTGTTTCGTAGTTCTTATTTTGTTGCTCTTCAATATTTTTTTGATAAGCCTCACGTTTTTTTCTGTATTCGTTGTAAACAGCGTTGAATTGAGTTTTTATGTAGCTATCATATCTGAAATCGATAATATTACCTCCTTCAGCTAAAAATGCTTCTTCTTTCTCTTTTTTATCAGCGTTGATAAGATTATAGAATGCTTCGCGAATTTTATCGATATGCGTTTTTATAGCTTGTACAGCTTCGTTTTTAACTAATTTATTAGCTTCTTCGTAAAGCTCTTCAGTTGTCATTTTTGAATAATCCAGCAAAGGAATTACTTTTTCTTCCTCATCTTTTACGTTCTCTTTCTCAGAGTTTTCGTCAGATTCAGTTTCCACAGCAACTTCTGCATCAGGTGCAGTATCTTCTGTTGCTTCTTTGCTCTCTTCTTCTTTAGCTGTTTCTATATCAACAGCCTCAACTTCTTTTACTTCTGTTTTTTCAACACTAGTTTCTTCTACAGGAGAGTTTTCAGCATTAGATACTTTGCTTACCTCCTCTTTTTCAGGAGTAGTGTTGTTTCCATCTGCATTTTGCAGGTTATCCAAATTTTCTTGTGACATTCTAATTTGCCTTTAATGTTAAGTGCTACAAAAATAATTATTTAAGCTTATTATGAAAGCAAAAATATATTTTTAGCGTTATTAATTAATTGTGTTTGTTTTTTTCTACTTACATCCTTTTATTTCGCTTATTTCTAAGTAATAGAGTAGAGGATGTGTATTAAATAATAAAGAGCCCAAATTACCAAAAATAATATAATCTTCGGTGTTTTAGGCTCTTTAAAATATTATAAGATTTAGATGTTAATACCCTAAATAATTTGAAGGAGTAAATGCTTTCAATTCAGCTTTAATCTCGTCAGATACATCTAGTGTGTCAATAAAATCTGCAATTGTTTTTTGCGTAATTTTTTCGTTTTTACGAGTTAATCCTTTAAGTGCTTCGTAAGGATTAGGAAATTGCTCTCTACGCAAAACAGTTTGAATTGCTTCGGCAACTACAGCCCAGTTATTTTCAAGATCAGCAGCTATTTTTTCTTCGTTTAGAAGAGCTTTTTTCATTCCTTTAAGAGTAGATTTTATTCCAATTAAAGAATGAGCAATAGGAACTCCAATGTTTCTTAAAACTGTAGAGTCTGTAAGATCTCTTTGTAAACGCGAAATAGGAAGTTTTGCTGATAAATGTTCGTAAATAGCATTTGCTATTCCCATGTTTCCTTCAGAATTTTCGAAATCAATAGGATTAACTTTGTGTGGCATAGCTGATGATCCAACTTCACCTGCTTTAATTTTCTGCTTGAAATATTCCATTGATATGTAAGTCCACATATCTCTGTCTAAATCTATAATTATAGAGTTTATTCTTTTTAAAGCATCAAAAATTGCAGCTAAATTGTCGTAATGCTCAATTTGTGTTGTAGGATGCGAGCGTTTTAGTTCAAGTACATCATCAACAAAAACATTTGCAAAGCCAATCCAATCGTAATTTGGATAAGCAGCATAGTGAGCATTAAAGTTACCTGTAGCACCACCAAATTTAGCACTGAAAGGTATTTTTTCTAGTAAATCTATTTGTTGATTTAATCTCTCTACAAATACAAAAATTTCTTTACCCAAACGTGTAGGCGATGCAGGCTGACCATGAGTACGAGCTAATAGAGGAACATTTTTCCACTCTTCAGCAAGTTCACTCAAATATTCAATAAGTTCTGAAATAGCAGGAATATAAACTTCTTTAATTCCATTTCTTAATGATAAAGGAACAGAAGTATTGTTGATGTCCTGAGAAGTCAATCCGAAGTGAATAAATTCTTTGAATTCTTGAAGTCCCATTTCATCAAATTTCTTTTTGATAAAATACTCAACTGCCTTTACATCGTGATTTGTAACCTTTTCAATTTCTTTTATCTCTAAGGCATCTTTCTCTGAAAACTCTCTGTAAACAGATCGTAATTCATCGTATTTTGTATGATCAAATGCTTTTAATGGTGGAATAGGAATATCAGATAAAGCTATGAAATACTCAATTTCTACTTTTACACGATACTTTATTAAAGCTTCTTCTGAGAAGTATTCAGAAAGCTCAGCTGTTTTAGAATGATATCTACCATCGATAGGAGATATTGCTTTTAATGGACTAAGAGACATAGTACTTATATTTTGTTCATTTAAGCGAGCAAATATAAGGATTACTTAGTTAATTGTCTATTAAAGATGAAAGCAAATCAGGG
>CAZIYK010000207.1:0-3722 GCA_964543445.1 uncultured Flavobacteriales bacterium | reverse complement strand
TTTTTCATCTTCAGATTTGCTACAGATTTGACATTTACATTTGTTTTGTCAAAATCAATTAGGATGAAAAAACTTTTACTACTATTTATATTTTTTTCAGCATCTATCTTCGCTCAAGATAAAACCATCTTGGTAATAGATAAGAGCACAGGAGAGCCTATACCTTATGCCAATGTTTGTGTAGAAAACTTGAATAATGGCAAACAAGATTACACTACTACCGATGGTAATGGCGAAGTTGAATTGTCAGAAAACGGAGAAGTAGAATTATCTATTTCGTTTATTGGATATACTCCGTTTAAGGAGAAAGTAAACCTTTCGGAAATTAACAAGATTGAATTATCACCCGATGTTTTTGCTTTAGATCAAGTGGTTGTTACTGGTCAAGGGAAACCTATGCTTAGAGATAGTTCTATTTATTCTATTAAAGTTTTCGATTCCAAACTAATAGAGCAACGTGGTGCAGTAAATCTTGGAGATGCATTATCTGCTCAGCCATCAATAAGAATCAAACAAACAGGAACTTTCGGTTCTACAATAAATATGTTGGGACTTGGTGGCGAGAATGTGAAGATTATGATAGATGGAGTGCCTGTTATTGGTCGTCTAGATGGTAATCTGGATTTGAGTCAGATAACAATGGAAAATGTAGATCATATTGAGGTAGTAGAAGGTCCAATGTCTGTTATTTATGGTAGTAACGCTTTGGCAGGTACAATAAACATCATCACCAAAAACAACAAATGGAATAGATTTTTGATAAATGCCAATACTTATGTTGAGAGTCCTGGTACGGTAAATTTAGATGTTCTTGCATCAGGAAAAGTAACGGATAAGGATGTTGTTACGGGATCATTTGTAAGGAATTATTTCGCAGGTACATCATTCGACAATTCACGACAATCGAAATGGAAAGGAAGTACACAATATACTGGCGAGATGAAGTATGCTCACTATGGAGATAGATATACATTCAGAGTTTCGGGTAAATATTTCGATGAATTGTTGGAAGACAAAGGTGAAATTAAAGGAGAGAATACATCTTCTCCTTATGCTATGGATGTTAATTATTTAACGAAAAGGTTTAGCACCAATGCATTTTTAGATTTTACTCACAACGAAGATATGCAAACCAACGTGCAAGCATCATACTCTTATTTTGATAGAGTGATGCAGGATGTTACAACAGATTTAAGCGATTTAAGTCAAAAAGAAACAGCGAGTGATACAACTACATTTATCAGTTTCATGACAAGGGCAACATTTAATCACACATTAAATTCTAAAATTTCATATCAAACAGGGATAGACTTAAATACTGAGATTGCAAGGTCGGAAAGGATAAGTGGTAACGAACAAAATATAGGTGATTATGCTTTGTTTATTACAGGAAAGCATGAATTTTGGAAAGGAATTGTTTTTCAACCAGGATTGAGATATGCATACAATACTAAATTCTCATCACCTCTTTTGTATTCTTTGAATATAAAAACCGATTTAGGAGGTAGATGGCAAACTAGATTTTCTGCAGCCAAAGGATATAGAGCTCCATCGCTTAAAGAACTTTATTTAGATTATAATCCTGGTCCAATTGTATTACTAGGTAATCCTGATTTAAAGCCAGAAACTTCTTATTCGTTCAATGCTGCCACAACTTACACTTTCAAGGCGGAGGATAGTTTTATTATGAAATCGGAAGTGAAAATCTATTATAACAACATATACGATATGATAGATTTTGATATAGTAAGCGTTGATCCTATGGGGATTCAGACTTGGCAAAATGTAAATAGAGGAAACATAAAAACTATTGGTTTAGTAGCAGATGTAGATTTAAAATTGAATGCAAATTGGAATATGAATTTTAATTATTCGAGAGCAGGCATAACAAGCCTAGAATACGATAAAGGATATTCTGATGATCAATTTGTTTATACCGATAATTTTTTAATGGCTGTTACTTATAGAATTCCAGATTATAATTTTTCTGTGAGAACAGAGTACTCTTATAATGGAGAAACTCCTGCTAGGTTTATAGATAGAAAAACAAAAAAGGAACCTATGGTAGAAGCTTATCATGATTTGAACGTAACTATAAGTAAATCTTTCTTTAAAAGACGTTTGAATTTGTCTGCAGGTGTGAAAAATATATTTGATAATACTGATTTGCAATATTTGGGAGGTCAGGCTGGTGAAAATTCTCGTGATGCTTATGAAATGTTGAGTTGGGGGAGAAGTTATTTTGTGAAATTGAATTTTAAATTAACCAAAAATTAGATTTATAAATTATGAAAAAAGGATTACTACTATTGATGATGGCAGCAGCAGTGCTATCGTCATGTGAAAAGGATAAAGAAATAAAAAAAGGAGAGGATACTATACCAACTTACACTTTGAGTCTTAACAAAGAAGGAGGTAAGGAAATTGTAGATTTTAGAACAGGGAATAAAAAATCTCAATACTATTATTCTCTTCAATATGCATTTAATCTTGGAGATAGTGATTTTGGAGAACCTGTAATTAACAGTAGCTCTGATTACATGGATGTAGAGATTTATAAGAATCCAGAAGGCACAAAGAAAGATAAGTTACCAACAGATGGTAGTTGGCAGTTGTTGCTTACTGAATATGTTACCGAAGCTAGTTATGTTGAAAAAGGTGAAATAAAGTGGATGGAGCGTCCTATGGTTGGAATGCTTATAAATAAAGATAATGGAGTTTCTGTAGCACAAGTGAAAGACGACAATTTTGAATCTATTTCGTTAGAGTCTGCAAAAGCAGAAACATATAAAAATGATGTTGATGTAATAGGTATAAAGTGGTGGTCTACTAATCGTACAACTCATCAGTATACAATAGTTGAGGATAATTATTACTTAATTAAAGTAGCCGATAATGAGATATACAAATTTCGTTTCTTAGATTTTTATGGTTTAGATAAAGCTACAGGTAAAGCAGAGAAAGGAAATATTACTTTTCAATACGAGCTGTTGAAATAAAATAATAAATGATTTTGTGAGGTGAAGTAGTCTTATTGTTTTTATGTACATTTCGCCTCTTTTTTAAGTTTTTTAGATGAAGAAAGAATCTAATTTTTTCAGGAAATATCACAAGTGGATAGGGATAATCGTTTCCCTATTCATTTTGTTGTTTACAGTATCTGGCGTAATACTCAATCACCGAAAACTGTTTTCGTCTGTTGATGTAAATAGAAATTACTTGCCACAAGAATTGCAATACAATAATTGGAATTTAGCATCGGTAAAATCTACTCTGAAGTTATCTGACGATTCTATTCTTGTTTATGGCAATATCGGTGTTTACTTAGCTAATTCTGATTTAAGTAAATTTCAAGATTTCAATGCTGGTTTTCCCGGAGGAATAGATAATAGAAAAGTAGAAAAGGTTTTCAGAACTAAAGATGGAGATTTGCTAGCAGCAACACTTTTCGGACTTTATGAGTATGATAAAGAATGGAAGAAAGTAGCTAATCCCATAGTAGGTAAACATATTGTAGATATAGAAGAAGATGAAAATGGATTGTTATTATTAACTCGCTCTGAATTAATACGAACTTCCGATTTACAAAATTTCGAAGTTTTTGAATTGCCAAATCCAGAAGGATACAACAATAAAATAGGTTTGTTCAAAACAATATGGGTAATTCACTCTGGTGAAATTTACGGAGATGCAGGAAAACTAATAGTAGATTTTTTCGGAAT
>CAZIYK010000206.1:0-3771 GCA_964543445.1 uncultured Flavobacteriales bacterium | reverse complement strand
CAATAAAGGGGCAGTAAGGTCTATACCGTAGCTATTAAACAGTTTTATAAGTAATAACAAATACTTAGGAAAGTTACCCAAAGCTACCCGTAAAAGCATCAGCAAAAAAAGCCTGGATATAATACCCCCCCTATTTTTTTGATTCTCACTCGCAGAAGAAGGGGGGGCGGTCTAGGTGTTGGGATGGTTAAAAACTTTTTAGCCTCCCCTACCATCTATGCCAGTGCATCATTAAAAAGTTTCTCAGCTAAAAAAAGATGCAGACAACGTTCACGACGTTCACTCTATCTTGTATTCTCTTTTAAAACATATAGTTAAGGGGTGAACGTTGGCTACAACAACGTTCACCCTTGCAATACAACGTTCACCTTTTGAGTGAACGTTGTGAACGTTGGGTGAACGTCTAAAACTGCAACGTTCACCCCTTAACGCTTTGTTTTATATATTATTATTGGGTAGGGGTGAACGTTGTGAACGTTGTCTGCATCTTCTTTGGGAAAAGAAAAAAAAGTAATAAGATAGAAAGCCCAGAATGACTGCACTTTTTCAATATGGCGTATTGTAAAGAGGGGAGCGGGGAGAAAAAAAGAGGGAGTACACCAATAATCAAGGTAGGGCTAGTATTGGCTCAAGAGGTTGCGCGTGTGACAGACCAGGCTATTAAAACTGTGACTAATCGAGATAATAATGCTGTGACTTTTTGTAAGTGTGGATGTTTAAGAGAATTAACGGATAGATTCAAGATACTTATATCCAATAGGTAAAGCCCTTAAATCCGCCCCGTGTTGATCATATCCCCCGTCTATGACTAACAGGCTTGCATGATCTATAACTCGCTTAATAGCGGTTAATATTTGCCTTATTCTGTAATTTCTACCCATAGGAACAAACAACATTAATAGCGGTTTAGTTTTCTTTAAAGTAGCCAGCTCTTTTTGACTCAATCCATCAGCCCCAATAAGAAATAGTTTGTTCCCTGCTTCAATACGCAGGGAAACACCCCGACCATTAAAAGGTTGGAGTGTTTGCTGTAGCTGTTTCATATTACAGCTCTATCTCTGTTTTTTTAGGCTCAGAGCTTATTTTATTTATATCAACTAGGTATCCGTTATTTTTCCGTTCATGCTCAGTGATTTCTATGCCTTGAACACGCAATGCAGGGGCAAGCCTTCGCAGTGCATCACCTAAACCACGTGCTGATTTAGGGTAAGCGTTACGGTCAAAATGCTTAGGCTTATAAAGATCAAGCCGTTCCATTAAGACACCTTTCTTCCCTTTAAAGAAAACCTCTGAATCAATCATCTTGATAATAGCTTGTGCTACAGGTGAGGACTCAATAACGCGCAATAATACGCGGTCACAGTTTCGCCTATAGATTTCTGCAAATGATTCATCAATGCCTTGCGCGTTTAACATAGCCTGACCTAAGCGGGTAAAGTCTGCCATGCGAGGCGGTTTATCAATTTCTACTGCTGGTAGTTCTGCCAGTGCTTTACTCATTAACGTATAAAGCGCGCCAATAATTAAGGGTAGGTCTGCTTCCCATTTTTGATTAAGCTTTGCCTCGGTAACGTATTTATCTATACGAGGCAATTCTATTGCAATAGTCCTGTCACCTAAGTCTGGTCTGGTAGATAACTGACTAATACCATTAATAATAATGGGGCGCATAGCTTCAAAAACCTCTTCATCACTAGAACTATAAAGCTTTCTGGTTGCGTCACCGCCTCCCGTTGATATAGTACAAAAAGCATCTTGTGAATTAGCTGTTAAATGTGAAAGGTTGTTATAGCAAATAACGTGATTGTTTCGTGTTGCAATGAATATATCTTCTACGCTTCTGGGTGCGCTTCTTAGAGCAACCTTAGACGGGTCTATAATCTCCCTTAGCCGTTTGGAAAACGTACTTTTTGCGCTTCCCTGCTGTCCGACAATCTCCAATACTGGATAGGGTGTTTTAACTCGCATACATTCAAGTAAGAACGCCAAAACAAGAATACGCCCATCTTTAGATTCAATATTCAGATGCTCCCATAACAAGGCAATATCACCGCCTTTTTTGGGTAGTGGTAACGGTCTTAGAATATTGGGGCGTACAAACTTAACAGGTGCATTTTGACTATCAATAATCTGATAACCATCCGTGCTAATTTCTACTATTTTCCACCGATCACAACCCAGATCAATATAAACCTTTTGATCATGAAAACCGTAGCGCAAACAGGTTTCAATCTCTTCCCCTTCAAACTGACCTATACCTGATAGTGTGTCGATAGCTTCACTAATCGCTGTATCACCAGGCACAGTTTCATAAGTTGAAAAAAACAGGTAAGAAGCCCATTTTTTAAAGCCTTTTGAACGAAGATTCCACGTTTCATAGTGTTGCCCTGTGACTTCACCTGAACCTGTATCTATTTCCTCAACTTTGAAGCTTATAAACACCTCATCATCAGAGTCATGAAACAAAGTACCCTTTGAGCGGACAAGTTCAACGAGCATATCAGGCTTTGTGGTTCTACCTTGCGCGCCTTCATTATTCCCACTCGTACCAGTAGATGCTTTTTTATATATCTTGGTAGCCTTGTTTAAATCAGAAGCCAGAAAGCCATCAATCTTTCCATACCGTGCTTTTATCTGTAAAAATTCAGGCTCTGATATTTCACGAATCTTTTTTACCGAAGCAAAGAAAATATCATTAATGCCTTCAAGCTTGCCACTTTCAGCCTCAGCAAGGGCATTTTCTACAATGCGTCTTGCTGAATCTGCATCTTGTTTCTTGCCTGTACCATCTGGTTTTTTAGCGTTTTCAATCTGTTTTTTAATATCTGACTTATCCATGAGAACCCCCACTCTTTTTGTGAGACTCAATCGCCAATATATACAGGTCATTAAAATCGCATTTACTACCATCTGGCATAGAGGGTACTGATACCAATCCATTGACTGCATTAGCCGCATCATTAGCCGCTATTAATCCTGTATTAGGCATATCTGCCTTTTCTCTAACATCGTTATCACAGCAAATAATTATTTTTTCATCTTTGAATACCTGTCTAATCTGTAGCGCGACATTCTTCATATTTCCCGCTGTTAAACTACAAAAAACAGGCGCTTTCATTAAGGTTTTGATTGTCCAGCCAGTAACAACCCCCTCAGCAAGGTACACCGTATCAAACGGCTTGTTAATATCAGGAAAGTTATAGTATGAGCCTTTAAGTTCAGAACCTTTTAAAAACCATTTACCCCCGTTTTTATTTACAAACTGAATGGAAACTAAGCGTTTTTTGTTATAGATAGGAATTAACAAATTACCCTTTGCATCTTCCATTAGGTACCTGGCTAAACCCTGACAATGTTTTTTTACAAGATACGGGTGACCTTTATCCGCTGGTTTGCCTTTTGTCCATATTGCATTAGCCAGCCGTCGTGCTTTGGCATGGATTCGCTTTTGTTCTGCTTCACGTTTTAGTTTTTCACGTTCCAGCTTTTGAGCAAACTGCCGTTTTTCTTCTGCTGTTAATGGCTTGGAATCTTGTTTCAAACTCCATGTACCAGATTTTCCAGACTTCCAGTCACCCCATGACGCGGCATAAACGCGATCTGAAAAAAAAGAATAATAACCACTCTTATTACGCCCTTTATCTTGAGGCGTTTTAAACCGAATAAGCCCTGCATCAGGTTTTATTTGAGGTCTACCTAATCCATTGGTATCAAGATAATCCTGAAACTTGTCAAGGGCTTCAAAAAGGCTTATAGAGCTGTTACTATTAC
>CAZIYK010000205.1:0-3771 GCA_964543445.1 uncultured Flavobacteriales bacterium | reverse complement strand
AGGTAACGTTCGTAATTTAAGTGTCTTTCTTGTGCAAAAGTGGTAAGAGAAATTAGCACTAATACAAATGTGTATAATTTTCTCATAATAGAAGAAGTTTTTGGTTATACTCAAATATACGAATAACAAACCAATAAAACGCGGATATTCAGTAAATTACGATTTTCTAGAATGGATATCCTATGGCGAAACTCACTTGTGGCTTTATAAAATTCTGCTCGTGTAAAACCCATTGATAGCCATCTGGTTTTCCTGGATCCCAAAGTTTGTATGCAAAATCGAAACGGAATACAAAAAAACCAAAATCGTAACGCATACCATAACCTGCTCCTATACCAAACTGTTTGTAAAATGTATCGATATGAAAATTACTTAAATCATCATTATTGTTAATTCCCCAAATATTACCAGCATCAACAAACAATGCCCCATGAAGCTTATTGAAAATCTTAGCTCTATATTCCAAACTAACAGTTAATTTAACTTTGTCATAAGAATAATCGAAAGGATAATCTTGAACCCCTCCAGGACCTAACTCGTATGGCATCCATGCCCTAACATCACTTACACCTCCCGAGAAATAAGATCTTTCGTATGGTATTGAATTCGAATTACCAAATGGAAGTGTCAAACCGGTAAAAGCTCTGAATGCAATCTTATCAGTAGAATTTAACCTCCAATACTTTCTGAAATCTAAATCTAATTTCACAAATTGAGCATATGGTAGTCCAAAAATAGTTTTGCTTTCAAAACCATTCGCATCAGTGATTACGGGCAAAGGATTAATTACATCTAAAAGAGAAAATAAAGACCCCGCAAGTTCAATTTTACCTTTGAAATATAAGAAACTCTTTTCCTTAGAAACCCTCTGACTATTATATATATACGAATAAGAGAATGATGATATTAAATAATTCTGTGTTAACCTTTCGAAACGCTGAATAGAATTTGCAAAGTCATCATAAAGAGGATCATTTTTAAATTCTGGATCAGCCAACATTATAGTAAATAACTCTTTTGTACCCCTTATATCTTCATGCTCTGGATGATCTTTTAAATAAGCATCTTGGGCTTCCTCTACATTTTTAGCCTCTGTAGGATTCGCTCTATAGTAGTCTCTTCCACTATTCAGATACTTGATATACTGAAAATTATATAATTCCAAAATATGTTCTCTTGTATCAGACGAATTCCATGCATAATCAATAGCCACATTGCTGCTATTTTTACTCAACCCTATGTTTAACTGATTATTCAACGAGGCATTAATAGTTGTTCTTGGCCTCATTTCTTTGGTAATTATACTATCTGTATTAAATGGAAGAAGAAACCTTGGAAATCTCAAACTTGTTTGAATACCATATTGATAGGCATTAAACAAGGGATTACCAACATCAGAAACATCTGCTTGATTACCTACCATAAGATTAAAAGAAACGTTAAAAATCTCGGCTCCTCCAAAAGTATTTCTGTTAGTAAATGATGTATTAACTGCAAATCCATAACCTAAGGTATTAGAACTTGTTCCTTCAACCTCAATCTTGGTAGTATTCCTTTTAAGCGGTGTTAAATATATATTACTAATCAATCCTACTCCACTATCATCGGTTGAGTCAATATGAACCTTTACGTCAGTCATCCTAAACATTCCTAGACCTCCCAATAATTTTATTGTTTGCTTCCTGTCTTTATCGCTATATAATTTACCTGGTTCAAAGAATATTGCATCTGTCAATGCTTTGGGCCTAAATCTATTTTTCTTCTTTGCCAAAAAATAATATCCACCCTGTGAAATCGAATCTGCAATAGGCATATCATTATACTTATAAAAATAATCAGGATATATATTAACCTTATTTATATGATATAGCTTATGCGGAATATATGATACCCCTTCTTCTGTTTCAACAGGATAATCAGAGATAAGCATTTTAATTTTCACCTTATGACCTGCAGCATTACTATCTACTACAAACGAAATAAATTGACTTCTGAAGTTATAGACCCCGTTATTTCTGAACAATTGAGTAAGACGACTTTGCTCTTTGTAAAAATCAGACTGATCGTACTGATTACCTTTTACGATAAATGTTTTGTCCTTTTCTGATTCAACAAGTTCCTCTATTATATCTGAATTAATTTCGTGTTTAATATCGTCAATAATATACGGAGGACCTGTTTTTACGTAATATCTAACTTTAGATTTTTTAAACTCGTAGTCTACAGTATCTGTACTAGTAGCTCTAAAATAACCTTTGTTTTTGTATAACTGAGCAAGTTGTTCGGTAGATTTAGAAGTCTTCTTATCGTCTAGAATAACAGGAGCTTCTCCCGTAGTTTTAAGCCAATCCTGTATTCCAATATAGTCTATTTCCAAACCATCAACTGCTTTCTTTGAAAACATCTTTTCCATAAAAGAAATGGTCCTTGGATTTTCTATTTTATATTTTTCTACTTGCTTTTTAGGATCGATATCAGCTAGATTATACAAGTGCAGATAAAAAGGATAGAAACCAAAAAACTTCTGATTGGGCTGTTGTTTTATGTATTTTTTATCTTCGGAGTTGTAAGTCCTACTATTATTTACATACACCACATTTTTCTCTAGCAGATAGTCTCCGTCCTCAACTCTTTTTGTAGCAATACAAGAAGAAAGAGAAGCAAGAAGTATTAGGATTAGTGATATATTTGCAAATAAGTTTATTTTCAACTGAATATAATTTTACACAAAAGTAATGATTAGTAAGAATCAACAGAAATTAATTCAAAGTTTAAAGCTAAAAAAGAATCGCGTAAAAACATCACTTTTTGTTGCCGAAGGCGAGAAGGTTGTTAGAGAATTGATTAGCAGCAGTATAAAACTTCATTCTATATATTGTTTACCCTCATTTGTAAGCAAAATAAATGTTGATTCTAGTCTGATTACAGAAATAACCGAAAAGGAACTGACTAAAATCAGCAACCTAAAAAATGCCAATCAGGTTGTGGCTCTTTTCGAGATTCCTTCATTCCAAAAAAACACAGATAACGATAATTTAATTTTAGCCTTAGACGACATTAGAGATCCTGGTAATTTAGGAACTATAATCAGACTTGCCGATTGGTTTGGTGTTACTACAATACTTTGTTCTAACAACACTGTTGATGCTTTCAATCCTAAAGTAATAATGGCAACAATGGGGTCTATTTCAAGAGTTGAAATTATCTATTGCGACCTCGTAGAAGAATTATCGAAACTAGAAAAGCCTATTTATGGTGCATTTCTAGAAGGAGAAAATATTTACAAGACTTCAAAAATCAATAACTCTGTTTTGGTTATTGGCAACGAATCAAATGGAATTTCAGAAGAAGTAGAAAAACTAATTACAAACAAAATAACTATTCCTCAATTTGGAAACCTACAAGAAACAGAAAGTTTGAACGCTGCTGTTGCAACAGGAATACTACTTTCCGAATTTAAAGGACACTAACAATTACCCCTATGAAAAAAATATATTACCTAGCTACCTGCTCTACAAACAAGCGAATTTTAGCAGAAATAGAGCCAACCGAAGATTTTGAAATGCAGGAAATAAAAACAAATCCTATTACAGAATCTCAATTGGAAGAAATGTACAAATTGGCAAAATCTTACGATGCCCTTTTTAGTAGAAGAGCCATGAAATACAAATCTCTTGGATTAAAAGATAAAAACTTAAGCGAAGAAGATATTAAAAACTATATTCTAAGCGATTACACCTTCCTAAAACGACCAGTTGCAATAATCGACGA
>CAZIYK010000204.1:0-3774 GCA_964543445.1 uncultured Flavobacteriales bacterium | reverse complement strand
TCAAAAGATCAGACAATGAGCTGTAATACTTGCCATGATTTACAGAATTACGGAGTTGATCACAAACCAGTTTCAGATGGTGATGATGGAAAATCTAAAGGAACAAGAAATTCGCCTACAACATTGAATGCCGCTTTTCATGTATCTCAATTTTGGGATGGAAGAGCAAAAGATGTAGAAGAGCAAGCTGGTATGCCTATTACCAATCCTGTAGAAATGAATATACCTTCAGAAAAGTTTTTAGTAGAAAGACTTAAAAAGGTAAAATTTTATAACGAAATGTTTGCTAAAGCGTATCCTGACCAAAAAGATCCTATTACATACGAGAATATTAGAAAAGCAATAGGAGTTTTTGAAAGAGAACTTATCACTCCATCAAGATTTGATAAATTTTTAGCGGGAGATGATAAAGCAATGACTAACGAAGAGAAAGAAGGCTTAAAAACTTTTATCGATCAAGGATGTATTACTTGTCACTCTGGACCAATAGTTGGTGGTAACATGATGCAGAAATTTCCAATTTTCGGAAAATATGAGGATTATCTAAGTGGCACTGTAGATATGGGACATTACGAAGAAACTAAAAAAGACATGGACAAGTTTATGTTTAAAGTTCCTTCTTTAAGAAACGTTGCAAAAACTTATCCTTATATGCACAATGGAGGAGTTTCTAATCTAGAAGAAGCAGTGAAAATAATGGGCAAAGCAGAATTAAACAAAGATTTAACTGATGCACAAATAAAAAGTATTGTAACATTCTTAGGCAGCCTAACTGGCGATTTAGACGCTAAATACAAAACTGCACCTGCAATTTTAACAAAAGGATAATTAACACATATCCCTAGGATATTTTTTAAGAAGTAAAAAGGCTGTATCAAAACAAAATATTTTGATACAGCCTTTTGATTAAATTAACCTTTTGTGATTAACTCTCTCCAATAATTTTTTTTGCAAAAAGCAAAATAGCATCATCATCTAATTCCACTACTCCTCCATCAGGACCTTGCTCAATGTGAACACCCATTGATTTCCCATGATCGAAATCGTGACCGCCAAAATAATTTCTTACGCTTTCTACCGATACGTTAAGAGCATCTGCAATTTTGTGAATCGATCCAGGTGGCAATTGATCTTTAATACGTCTAAGTTCATTGAAAGTTATTGTCATACCTATTAAGAATTTAAGGTTACTAGAAATGTTACCTAAATATAATAAAAAAAGTCGCCCCGAAGAACGACTTTTAAATATATTTCCAATCTCGATTTATGACAATCCAAAGATGTTTCCATCCTTATCTATATCCATTCCTTCGGCTGCAGGAACTGCAGGCAATCCTGGCATACGCATCATTTTTCCTGTAATAGGAATTACGAATCCTGCTCCTGCTGCAATTTCTATATCGCGAACAGTAATAATGAAATCATCTGGTCTTCCTATTTTCTTATCATCATCAGAAAAAGATTTTTGAGTTTTAGCCATACATATTGGCAACTTATCTAATCCTAATGCTTCAATTTCTTTGATCTTCTTATTTGCTGCAGGTAAGAATTTCACATCTTTTGCACCATAAGTTTTCTCCGAAATCTCAAGAATTTTCCCTTTAACTGTATTATCCCAGTTATACAAAGGCTTGATTTTTTCAGTCTGATTATCAACTACATCAATAACTGTTCTAGCAAGTTCCAATGTACCTTCTCCACCATGTTCCCATCCTTCTGATAAAATTGCTTTAACTCCCATTTCTGCAGAAAGTTTTTTTACAATTTCTATTTCTTCATCAGAATCAGTAACAAACTTATTGATAGCTACCACTGGTTGAATTCCGTACATCTGTGCATTTTCTATATGCTTCTGTAAGTTTGCAAAACCTTTTTCTACAGCGTAATTATTTGGCTTGTTGATATCTGCCTTTACAACTCCTCCATGGTGACGAAGAGCTCTAATTGTAGCAACAATAACTATAGTTTTTGGAGATAATCCACCGTAACCACATTTAATATTTAAGAATTTCTCAGCTCCAAGATCAGAACCAAAACCAGCTTCAGTAACTACATAATCAGAATGAGAAAGTCCCATCTTAGTAGCAATAATTGAATTTGTACCTTGTGCTATATTTGCGAAAGGTCCACCATGTAGGATTGCAGGATTACCTTCTAATGTTTGAACAAGATTTGGTTTTATTGCATCTTTAAGCAACATAGCCATAGCTCCAACTGCATTAAGATCTTTTGCATAAACTGGTTTTTTATCAAAAGTAAATCCTACCAAAATATTACCAAGCTTTTCCTTTAGATCATCAATATCATTAGCCAAACAAAGTATAGCCATAATTTCAGACGCAGGTGTAATATTAAAACCATCCTGACGAGGAATACCGTTTGCAGTACCTCCTAATCCAATGGTAATATCGCGCAAAGCTCTATCGTTCATGTCCATCACTCGCTTCCAAAGAATTGTACGTGGATCTAATCCTAAACTTCTAGTTTTGCTTTGTAAATTATTATCAATTAAAGCTGCCAAAAGATTGTTAGCCTTTTCTATTGCAGAAAAATCACCTGTAAAGTGTAAGTTGATATCCTCCATTGGAATAACTTGAGAATATCCTCCTCCAGCTGCTCCTCCTTTAATACCGAAAACAGGACCTAAAGATGGCTCTCTAAGAACAACTGTTGTTTTCTTACCTATCTTATTCATACCTTCAGTAAGACCAATTGAAACTGTTGTTTTTCCTTCTCCTGCAGGAGTTGGAGTAAGAGCAGTAACTAGTATTAGATTACCATTTTCAACTTTTTCTGGATCAATAAGATTCAATGGAAGTTTTGCCTTGTACTTTCCGTACATTTCTAAGTTGTCTTCACTTATACCTAGCTTTTCTGCTATTAAAGTAATATGCTTTATTTCAGCTTCTTGTGCGATTTCTAAATCTGATTTATATGTACTCATGTCTAATTTTTATAATTAAAATAACTTAAGCAATATATATAATTTAGTTATTATATATAACGTATCCTACAATTATTTATCCGTAATAATTACACTTAATTATATTTAGATAGTTTTGGTTATAAATTAAAACATGGAAAATTAGATATATATATCAAAAAAAGCTAAACATGATTTAATAAAATCAAATTTAGCTTTGTCTATAAAGTAGGATGTAAATGCTTTAGTTGAAAAAACAATAATGACTAATGCTACTAATTATTAAGATCTTTCTCTAACTTTTCCAATCTTTTGATTATACCACTAGAATCTTTTCCTAAAGCTTCTGCACGTTTTTTCATAAATTCAAGCATACTCTTTTTATTAATTTCATAAGCCATAAAAACAGTATACATATTCTTTTCCTTATCATAATAGGTTTTAGATCCTATTTTTCGCAAGTCAGCCAATTCTGTTGACATTACCTCTCTAGATAACGACTCTATCTTAGAATAAATTTCGTTTGCATTAGCATTGGCATTTTCATGTAAATAATCATCTGCAACAGACTTCATAGTTACACTTACCTGAGAAGCTATATCTGTTTTGGCTTCCATCTGCGATTTCTTCCTTGCCACCCTTTCTGATGTACTTTGCCCCTTTCCTACAGCTCTAAAATATCGACTACTACTTTCATATTTAGAACTACTAAATGGAGATTCTACCTTATCGCCATATTGTTTAGTACCTCCACAAGAAGTGAGTATCAAAAAAGATATAACAGCCAGTTTTAGTATATTTTTCATAATTCTTTAATTATTGTTTACTCATCTAAGTTAATTAAAGTACAC
>CAZIYK010000203.1:0-3785 GCA_964543445.1 uncultured Flavobacteriales bacterium | reverse complement strand
GTAGTTATAGGGTTAGACTCTTGAGCCTTTAAAAGAGCCGAAGACGTTAAAAATAACGTCAAAATAAAAAATCTTGTAAAATCTAGTTTCATAGTCTATTTTTTTTTGCAAATATGTTAAATTTTATCTAATAATCATTAATTTATTTACTTCTTCATTAGAAATTACTCCATTTTCAGAAATAAAACTAACTCTGTATATATATGTTCCTGAAGGCAAAAGTACTCCACTATCTGTAGTACCTCCCCATTCTATATCACTAACTACAAATCCGCTGTAGTTATTGTGATGATTAATTGTTTTTAATAACAATCCCGAAATTGAGAAAATTTCTATTCTAACATCTAATTTTTCATTAGGATGATTATGTGAAAATCTAAAAATAGTTTTATCCGAGAAAGGATTAGGATAATTCTTTAAATCCTCAATAATTACATCGTCATCATTACTTACATTAAAATGTATTTCTGAAGATGATGAATTGTTAAAAACATCCCATGCTACAACTTTAGCTGTATAAGAACCTGGCTTCAGTCCTAACATCTGGTACTTTATTTTTCCTTTAGTATAATTATCAATTTCTGATTCGTAAAACTCATTTAAAATAACTTCTTGTTTTCCTTCATCAGAAGTAATAGTCATTTTAAGGTCGTGACCAATTCCATTTCCTACAGTATTTATCCCTGATTCATCCTCCAAATCAACTACAAGTAATGGACTCGAATTAGTTATACCTCCATCAACAAAAAATTCATCATTAACGTACATTTTCATTTTTGGACCTTCGCTATCTACATCGGCATCAACATCAATCCCTCCAATAATTATATCTGTATTATCTCCTGATGCATCATTTACAATATTCGTATTATCTGAAAATGCATAAAACGATATTTTCCCATTTCCATATGCGTAATTAATATCTTTAGGCACCACAAATTCCATAGTAAACTCACCATCAGTAACTGTTGATTTACCTTTGTAAATAACATTCTTCTGTTGCCAATACGGAATTTTTATTCCAAAATTATTGTTATCTAACGATTCTAAATTTACTTTTTTATCAAACATCAAAGGAAATGCGACTCCATTAAAATTAACATCCTTAACTCCATTATCCCTTATTTCTCCTGATACATTTACTTTCATCATTGATTTAATAGTATCTGTTTTTGAAACATCTTCGAAATTTATTTGATTCACAAATATTTCTTTCTGAGGATATGCTAAAAACAATGCAGGATCTCCAATTAACGAAACAATACGTCTACTTCTATAAGAAGGATAATGATTCTTTGCCAATCTCAATGATTCTCCCATTGATACTCTTTTTCCATCCTTTGCAGGTAAAAGATATGTTAAAATAGAAGCATTAATCTTAGCTCCAAAACTTACAGTAATTTCTCTAGTTGTAGAAATCAGGCCTATACTTCCTCCTCCATCATACACTAAAAGTTTCTCTCCTCCTGTATATTTTTCAGGATTATCAAATCTAGAAAATTCGCATGTAACAGTAATAAAAAGAGGTAAATTGGAATTGTTTTGAAATTTTTCTACATCATCAATACCAAACAATCCTTCACCTGTCCAATGAGTTTCATTCCCGTGTCCAAAATAATTAGTAACCAAGTTACCATTCTGTACATTTTGCATAAAATCTATATGAGCATCAGGATATGTATTTCCTCCCGAAGTTTTTTCAATTTTATACGTATCTAAATATACTTTCTGATGATTATATGATGAATTCCTCTCATTCAATAAAATAGATAATTTCTCAGAATCTTCCATTAATTGTGCCTCCCAAGCATCTTTAGTAACATCGTCTGCAAGAAACTGAATCTTGTTTCTCCAATCGCCCAATGACTCTAAAGAATTATATCCTATAATTTTATCCACTACCCCCAATCCTTCTTCATCTGTTGCTATAGGTATTCGTCCTACGGCAACATCCAACATGTCATTCCCATTTATGTTATCCCCTTCATCATCGTCCATAAATCCAAAATAATCATCACTTACATAAGAAGAAGACTTCGACATACTAGCATAAGATTGATAAGCAGGAACAAAATTTGTATTTTCTTTTATCCTATCCTTAAAATCGTAACTAGCATCACCAAACATCAATAAATATTTTAGTTTAGATGGATATCCTCCTCTATTATAAATCATCCTTACGTATTGCCTGATAGCAATTAAATCTTGACGCCCACTACTAAACTCATTATAAATATCCTGAACATCAACAACCTGAACAGATAAACCTTTTCCTCTATGAAAATCTGCTAACTTATTAGCTGAATTAATAAAGTTTTCATGTGTTACAATTACATAATCCACAGAAGCATGACCATGTAAATTTTGATTTTCTACTGAATTTAAAACCTTTGGAGTGTAATAATCATTATCTGAAATTAGTTGATAATATTCTATTTCATTAGAATCTTCTTTAAACGATTTGTATCCTGAATTTGTAGTCAATTCAACAAGTTTTGGTTCTATTGGGTTGGTTACATTCCAAACATATTTCAGATTACCTGTATTAGAAATTTTATACTCTGATATTCCTCCATCTTTACTAGCATTAACATTATAGATAAGAAATTGAGAATTCTCAAATTTCAACTTACTAATTGCTAAAACTTCAATATAATCAAGTAGACACTTACCTTGACCTCCATAAGAAAAACTAAAATCAACATCAATTTTATCTCCAGGTAAAACCTTCTTTCCTGACAACAAAGAAGTTCTATAATCTGATGATTTATTAAAATTAAAAGAATAAAGACTTACACCGTTTGCACTTACTCTCAAGCTAGATGTAGTAAGTGGTTGAGCTCCTACTCTTGTATTAATAGTAACTTCCTTACTTGCATCTCTATTTGGAAAATTAAACGAAATAGTTTGGTTAGGATTCCTATCAAACCTTTCGCCAAACCACTGTTGCCCAGACTCCATAAAATTATATTCATCGATTTCATGAGCATCTCTACTGTTGTAATAATCGTATGAAGAAATAGCATCACCTGACACTTCCCCTAATGGCTGAATTCTTTTTCCTTGTTCTTCTTTTATTGTTACGAAAACATAATTATAATCATCGTAAATATTCTTAACATATTTATCCCCTTCCCATCTACTAGCTCCTTCTGCATAAAACAAAACGTAATCGCCATTATCAAACTTTCCATCAGACTCTCCTATAACCTTTATAGACAACTCTTGTAAATCATCCAAATTCCCTTTATCATATTCTGAATTAAGCTCTGGCAACATTCCTCCTTTTTGCCCATAGATAGCAATTTTCCTTGGATCTATACTACTTATTGATTTTCCTAATTTTGAAGCAATATCACCCATCAAACTATTGTCTATCTTATAAACTCCCCTCTTATCTACAGACAACTTCACCCAACTACCTTTAGACAATACACTATTTGATTTAAAACCAAAATCCTTATCTGTTTTATAAAAACCATCTGTAGTTGCTTGTCTATAACTATTATCAGTTTGTACTATAATCTTAAATGATGACAGTAAGGATAGTTTATTATTATTCTTAATTAGAGGAACTGTCTTTATAATAGGTATCCAACCATGCCTACCACGAGACCATGAAATTTTAGACAATGAAGTATCACTAATTGAAATTGAATCGGGTTTAGATGCTTCATCAATAGTCAAATAATTAAAATCTACTAAACTGATTTCAGGTTTATTTACAAACGATTTATCAGATAATATCAGGTACAAAGTATCATTCTGAATATATTGATTACCAC
>CAZIYK010000202.1:0-3806 GCA_964543445.1 uncultured Flavobacteriales bacterium | reverse complement strand
TGGATATCGTCTATCTGTAGCATAGCCAGCCTTCTTTAAGCCGTGAGCCCAACTTTTGTAGTCAGTTATTTTATATTTAAAAAGACCTGAATATCGCTTACTACTTGTTAGAAACTTTGAATGATCTCTATACGATTCCCATGGAGAAGAATACACTCTGAAACATTCATGTCTTCTATCATCGTCATGTCGAATTGTCTTTCCATTCCAACTACTTCCACATTTTATACCAAAATGATTGTTCCCTTTTTTTGCTAGCCTACTATTTCCACTTTCCGACTCCAAAATCCCCTGTGCTAAAGTAATACTTGCAGGAATTTTGTAAATACGCATCTCATCCATTGCAACTTTACTAAACCTCTTAATGTATGCTTCAGTTACTGCTGTTTGAGCATTTGCAGACAACGCAACAATAAATACAACTAAGAAAGATGAAATAATTTTTCGGTAGAACATAAATAATCTCTTGTTTTCCAAATGAAAATAATATTTAGTAATTGCTTGTAATGATATAAGATTTACTGCAATTAACAAACTAAAAAACACGGTATTTTTACCGTGTTAATAACTATAATAAAAAGTTGAAACTAAGAAATTTATACTCTTTCTGACAACCAATAAACTATTTCTTCAAATTCCTTTTGAGCAATTGAATGTGCTGCTGGAAATTCGTGATAGATATGTTTTATTCCTAGTTTCTTTAAAAGTGTACTCACCGTACGACCTTTTTCTATTGGAATAACACCATCCATAGTACCATGGGCACTATAAAAATCAAGATGAGAATAATCCTTATCGAAGTTTTCTGGCATTATTTCATCCATTATAAATCCACTTAAAGGAAGTGCATACTTAAATTTATCTGGATTATTCAGAATCATAGAGTATGTTAAAATTGCTCCTTGCGAAAAACCAAGAACAAAAATATTCTCCTTATCGAAACCATAATATTCTACAGTTGCATCTATAAAACTTTCTATTTCTTTTACCGAATATTTTGCTTGCTCTACATCAGATATATGCTCTCCGTTTGGTCCTAATTCTAAGCTATACCAAGCTCCCCCGCCTCCAAAAGGCATACTGAAAGTTGCTTGCATCGCTATAACAGTCAACTCCTTTGGTAAATAATTAGCGAAACTAAACAAGTCATTTTTATCAGCTCCGTAACCATGAATTAAATATATAACCTTCGAATTTTCTATCCCTAAACTAGAAGGACGTATGTTGTAATCTAAATTAAATTCTTTCTTCTCCATTATTTTATCTACGATAAATGTTATTTATTTTTCTCTACAAACATCAGTATAACAAAAGGAACTAATAATAAAAGTATAGTCAACCAACTAGACATTATTACTGATGGTATTAACAAAATGGTTATCAAAATTCCTGCGATTCCTCCACCCAAGTGAGCTCCATGTCCAATATTTCCAAGTTGTTTTTTCATTCCATAGATAGAATACAACACATACCCAATTCCAAACAACCATCCTGGAATAGGAAATGGAATAGGTAGAATAAACAAACTCATACCTGGGAATAGAATTATAGACGAAAATATTATACCACTTACAGCCCCAGAAGCTCCGATTGCAGAATACCACAAATTATCTTTATTGAAATAAATTGCCATTAGACTACCAAAAACCATTGACCCGAAATAAATAATCAGAAAATTTGTTATTCCGGCATGAGCCAATACTTCTGGACCAAAAAAGTAAAGAGTAAACATATTGAAAAACAGATGAGTCCAATCGGCATGTAGAAAACCAGAACTAATCAATCTGATATATTCTTTACCATTAATTATACTCCCTACCCTAAGCATATATTTTTCGAAAAAAACTCTATCGTTAAATCCTTTGTAAGATATAATTGCAGTTATTGCAATTATTATATAAGCCGCATTATTCATCATCATTAAGTTCTTTAAATTTCTCTAACAACCTTTTAGAATCTTTCACCGATTTCTTAGCCCACTTAAATTCCAATTCAAATTTCTCTTGTTCCGATAAATGCCAATCTATATCGCTAGCTCTAAGTTTCTGTGAAAGTGTTTGTAAAATTATTGCTGCCGAAACTGAGATATTTAAACTCTCAGTAAAACCATACATAGGAATCTTAATAAATCCATCAGCCTGATCTAAAATATTTTTAGACAAACCTTCTTTCTCTGCTCCGAAAAACAACGCAGATGGTTTTGTTATATCAAAATCCGATGGAGTTGTTGATCCGTAATGAGGAGAAGTTGCAATAATCTGATATCCTTTTTCTCGCATAGCATCTATTGCTTCTTGAGTATTATCGCTATCTGGCCTATTAAATTTATGTACATCAACCCACCTATCTGCACCTTTCGCTACATAAGAACTCACTTTAAATTGATGCAACCTTGTAGTAGAATACATCTCCTGAATACCAAAAATATCGCAGGTTCTAATAATTGCACTTGCGTTGTGCGATTGATATACATCTTCTACCACAACAGTGAAATGCTTTGTTCTATTCTCTAGAACTTTCTTAAAAGTCTCAACTCTTTCCTCAGTCATAAATTTCTGAAGAAATTCTAATGCTTTCTTTTCTGACATTAATTTTTAAAATTTTACGACAAATGTATCAAAACTAATATCATTTCAATGTATTTACCCTACTGTTATTGAATAATTGCTAAAGCTTAAATTCTACATTCGAGAACACAGCAAATTGCATTATAGTAAACACGAAATTGAAACTAATGAATTTTCAATTTTTAATTAAATAAAGTTACTTTTGCTAAAATTCTAATATTCATAAAATGACTCTACTTTTTATAGGAGGCTCCGAAATATTCATAATAGGTCTAATAGTGGTAATGCTTTTTGGCGCTGATAAGATACCTGAAATGGCTCGTACATTGGGCAAAGGTATGCGTCAATTAAGAGATGCTACAGAAGATTTGAAACGTGAGATTAAAGAATCTGCCGATGGAGAAGATATTGTTGGAGATATTAAAAAAGAAATTTCTGAAGTAAAGAAAAATGTAAATGATTTTTCTAGACCAATAAAAAAACAAGTAAAAAAGCAATTCAACGATAATATTCCCGACTTTGATGTAGTCTCAGATATTAAAGAAGAAGTAACGAGTGTAAAAAAAGGAATGGATAACGTTGCAGGTGCAGTAAAAAGAAAACGATAATGGATATTATAGACCAATTAATTCAACTCGACACCAAATTGTTCTTGTTTTTAAATGGATTGGGGACTGAATCGTGGGATGGTTTCTGGAATGTAGTCACGCATAGATTTACATGGGTTCCTCTTTACCTTTTAATGCTTTACATTGTTTATCGTTTATCGGGTTGGAAAGGTTTAGTATACTACATCATTGCTATTTCTCTTCTTATTTTAGTTGTAGATCAGACAACTTACTATTGGTTTAAAGCTGTTTTTCAACGTCCTAGGCCGAGTCATAATCAAGATATTGCCGATTTAATTAGAATCACAGGAAAACCTGGCGGACGTTGGGGATTCATATCAGCACACGCATCTAATACTTTTGCTATTGCAGTATTTTTGGGTTATCAATTCAAAAAAGTTTTTAAATATTCTGCTATACTACTTACTCTATGGGCTGTTTTTATAAGTTATTCTAGAATTTATGTAGGAGTACATTATCCTGCTGATTTAATTTGTGGAGCACTTTGGGGAGCTTCTGTAGCCTATCTATTCCTATTTATATTGAATAAAACAAAACTCAACGACAAATTAGACCTCTCTGTTAATAACAAACATTAGGATTTTTCATATAATATTTCATTTCTAGATAT
>CAZIYK010000201.1:0-3810 GCA_964543445.1 uncultured Flavobacteriales bacterium | reverse complement strand
TTCTCACAATCAGAATTATTGGGTTGTTTTTATTTTCTAGAAGTTTGTGAACTTCGGCAGACCAACCGCCACCATCTATTTCTAGTTTCCCAATTTCGTCTATTATTACAACGTTGTTATTGGTAGATGTATTTATTGTGTTGATTATATTTTTTCCAAATTCCAATCCTTCATTAAGTAGATAGAAACGGCCTATTTTCTGAGCATTTTCCTTTTTCTCTCTATACGAAATTCTAAATTCGTTGCCAGTAGATAAATCTTTTACTAAATGACCTTTTATCTCTTTTCCTTCGTAAATAGAATCAGTTATAAAACCAACTTGTTTAATTCCTTTATTTTCTAAATGTTGTTGAATTTTCGTTAGGAAAGTAGATTTTCCACTTTGTGTATCACCCGAAATAATAATCACATTACTGTTTATCTGATCTTCGAAATTGGTTAGTAGATTATTTGCTTGAACCAACATTAGTGGAAAAAAGCGAAGAGGATTTTTAATACTTTTTACAGGGTTTGCAATTTTCATTACCGATGGTAAACTAGAGAACGAAAGTTCCATAGCCCAATACAAGTTTCTCAAACCTTTGTTGTAAAGCAGATTTTTTACAAAAGGATTTTTTAGTTCTACACTTAGTGCCGAGAAACCAACTATCATCATTGCAGCTCTAAGAGTAATTTTATATCCAACAATCATCCCTTCAATACTGAAAATATCTCCTGATGTAAATCTGTTCCAAAACAAAGAAGCTATAAAAGTAATAACTAGCAATTGCAACCAAAATTTAGTTTTACGAAGATGAAAAACTGCTTTGTCGTAATATTTTACCACAAAGAAAATGTATGTGATAGATACTATTGTACTTAGCCAAATAGGAGCAAGGTTTATAATGAAGATTCCCGAAATAAGTAAGACAATATGTAACGAAAGGAATGAAAGAGAATATTTTTCTTCAATTTTTTCGATTACTTTTTCTTGCTCAAAACTAATCTCTATATCCTCACTATTCTGAATTTGTTTTGCCTTGCGAGCTACTAGGTAACCCAATGTACCTCCAATAGCACCAGAAATAAAATATACAGACGAAACCAAAAATATCAACCAGAAAGCACTAAGATTTTCAATGCCTGCTTTTTTTACCAAAAACTGATAGAAGCTATCCAAAACTTTTACTAAGTCCCAACCGTAGATAATCAACATCATAACGATTTTGTGCAACAAAGCACTTGAAACTGCAAGTCCACCAGCTATTATGTAAGAGAACAGATTTCGTCCTAAAAAGAAAGTTACAAATTCAACAAATAGAGCTTCAGTGAAAATTCCAACCATGGGACCAATAATTATTCCACTTGGCGAAACAGCTTTTAGTAACGCTGTAATTAAACCAGCTCTCCAAATCAATCCTGATTGTTTCCACATATATTGGAACGAAACCATAATTGCTACACCCATTCCTGCTAAAATTGTTCCAGAAAATGGAATGCGCATATTGTGAAAAAAGCTTCCGATAATTATTTCGAAAGAAGCCCAAAAACTAGCCATCACAGCTGCTTTTATCCAAATATTTTTATTGCTTTTTTGAGTTGTGTTTGACAAAATATTCTGTTTAAAATACTGATGTTTCTAGTTTCGTTAAAAATGTGTTATTCAAAATGTTAATTGCAAAATCAATTAGCAACATCTAAAGAAATTTTACATTAATGGAGTTGCAAATATAAGTTTAAGGTGTTTAAAATCTTACAATATTCTTATTCCTTTTGTTTTGATGGTTTTATGTTGTAAAGTATTAATGTTTGCGTAAGTGTTTGTTGTCAGACGAAACTATATCTCTGTTTATTTGTTGAGATTGTAATTTTATAGTTGTTATAGAGTATTGTTTGTTGTAAACTATAAGTATTTAATTGACAATATTTATTGAAAATCGAGTTTTATTTTTAACTTTGGTCGCGTTTCAAAAGAAACAAACTAAAATTAAATACACAATAAAAATATTAGCTATGGCTACTGGATTTTTTAATATTCCTCAAGTAAAGAACGAACCTGTTAAGAGTTATGCTCCGGGTACACCTGAAAGAGCAGAGGTTCTTGCTGCATACGAAGAGCTTTGGAATTCTAAAATGGATATTCCATTGACAATTAATGGTGAAAAAATTACTACTTCTGATGTTGTAGAAATTACTTCACCTCACGATCACCAACATGTAATCGGACAATACTACAAAGCTGATCAAGCTTTGGTTACAAGTGCAATTGAGTCTGCATTGGAAGCTAGAAAGAAATGGGCGAAAATGCCATGGGAGCACCGTGCATCTATTTTCTTGAAAATGGCTGATTTGTTGGCTGGACCATACAGAGCAAAAATGAATGCTGCAACTATGATTGCACAATCTAAAACTATACACCAAGCAGAGATTGATGCTAGTTGTGAGTTGGTAGATTTCTTTAGATTCAATGTACGTTATATGACAGAAATCTATAGCGATCAGCCATCAGAGAATGCACCAAACGAGTGGAATAGAGTAGAGCACCGTCCGTTAGAAGGATTTGTGTATGCAATTACACCTTTCAACTTTACTTCTATTGCTGGTAACTTACCAACATCTGCTGCAATGATGGGTAATGTTGTTGTTTGGAAACCATCTGCAACTCAAATGTATTCAGCTAAAATTCTTATGGATTTATTTGAAGAGGCTGGTTTACCAAAAGGAGTTATAAACTTAGTTGCAGGAAATTCAGCAATGATTTCTGATACAATTTTCGATCACAAAGCATTTGCTGGAGTTCACTTTACAGGTTCAACTGGAGTATTCCAAGGAATCTATGCTAAGATTGGAAAGAATATAGCTAACTATGCTACTTACCCAAGAATTGTAGGAGAAACTGGAGGAAAAGACTTTATTGTAATGCATCCTTCTGCAGATCCTAAAGCAGTTGCAACTGCAATGAGCCGTGGAGCTTTCGAATTCCAAGGTCAGAAATGTTCTGCTGCATCTCGTGCTTACATTCCAGAAAGTAAGTGGGAAGAAGTTAAGAAATTCGTTCAGGAAGATTTAGCTTCTATGAAGCAAGGTACTCCAGATGATATGACTAATTTCACTTGTGCTGTAATTTCTAAAAGTGCTTTCGATAAATTATCAGGAGTAATTGATAGAATGAAAGAAGACGAGGGAATGGAGATTGTAGCTGGTGGTAATTACGATGGATCTAAAGGTTACTTTATCGAGAATACAGTTGCTGTATCTCGCGATCCTAAATCGTGGGCTATGGAAACAGAATTCTTCGGACCAATTCTTACAGTTTATATTTACAAAGACGAGGAGTGGGAAGATATGCTTAAGCTAGTTGATACTACATCAATTTATGCACTTACAGGAGCTATTTTCTCTCACGATAGATATGCTGCAATCGAGGCAACTCAGTATCTTGAGAATGCTGCAGGTAACTTCTATATAAACGATAAGCCAACAGGTGCTGTTGTAGGACAACAACCATTTGGTGGTGCTCGTGGATCAGGTACTAACGATAAAGCAGGATCAATGTTGAACTTGGTTCGTTGGGTGTCTCCACGTCTAATCAAAGAGAACTTTGTATCTCCTACAGATTATCGTTACCCATATATGGGAGAGTAAATTAAGGAAAAAGTGCGAAGTTTAAAGTGAAAAGTAAAAAGGCGAAAGTGTTCGTTATCTCGACTTAAGCCTTCCTAGCCGATAAGGCTAGTGAGGAATCTTTTCGATAGAACTGAAAACTTAATCATATTTCAAACCGACTTTCAATTTGTTTTGAGAGTCGGTTTTTTTGTGTGCTTTAACCAC
>CAZIYK010000200.1:0-3823 GCA_964543445.1 uncultured Flavobacteriales bacterium | reverse complement strand
ATATTGTTTAACTATTTTTGGAAAAATCTAAATTTCAGTAAAGTAAATTAATGTCAGATATAATAAAATTATTGCCCGATAGTGTGGCAAATCAAATTGCAGCCGGCGAGGTTGTTCAGCGTCCTGCTTCGGCGGTAAAAGAGTTGTTGGAAAACTCGATAGATGCTGGTGCTACTGATATTAAATTAATAATAAAAGATGCGGGGAAAACCCTGATTCAGGTAATAGACAATGGCGTGGGTATGAGTGCTACCGATGCTAGAATGAGTTTTGAACGCCACGCAACTTCCAAAATTTCGTCTGCCGAGGATTTGTTTAACCTAAACACAAAGGGATTTAGAGGAGAGGCATTAGCTTCGATTGCTGCCATTGCTCAGGTAGAAATGAAAACTAGAAGGGAAGAAGATGATTTAGCTACAATCATCAAAATTGAAGGTTCGAAAGTGAAATCGCAAGATGTTTGTTCGGCACCAAAAGGGACTAGTTTTTCTGTTAAAAACCTATTTTTTAATATTCCTGCAAGGCGAAACTTCCTTAAATCTGACAAGGTTGAAACCAAAAATATTATTGACGAATTTTTGAGGGTGGCACTTGCTCATCCTGATATAAAATTATCGTTAACTCATAACGGAAGCATAGTTTACAGTTTAGAATCTTCTAGCTTAAAAAAGAGGATAGATTCTGTTTTTGGTTCAAAAAATAAAGATAAATTTTTCCCTATTCAGGAAGATACTGAAATTGTTTCTATAACTGGTTTTATAGGTAAACCCGATTTTGCTAAAAAAAGACGTGGTGAACAATTTTTCTTCGTAAATGATAGGTATATCAAAAGTTCTTACTTAAACCATGCAGTAACTTCTGCATTTGAGGGACTTTTGCCACACGATAGTTTTCCGTCTTATTTCATCTATTTATATTTAGATCCGCAGGCAATAGATATTAATATTCATCCAACCAAAACTGAAGTTAAGTTTGAAGATGAACGTAGTATTTATGCTATTTTACGTTCTACAATAAAACATTCTCTAGGGCAGTACAACATAGCTCCATCTCTTGATTTTTCTATAGATAGAAATATAGATGAAGAGTTGATGAAGCCTTCGGAAAATTACAGACAACCCACAATTGAAGTTGATCCGAATTTCAATCCATTTAAGGATGACAGTAATTATTCGCCACAAAAAAGTTACAGTGGTGGAGGAAGTGCTTTTTCAGTAGATTATAAGAAACCAAAAACTGCAGGATGGGATACTCTGTATAGTGGTTTAGAAAATTTGTCGCCCGAAGATTCTTTTATTGTTAGCCCTACAAACGAACTTGAAACAAGCAATGTAACTTGGGATAAGCAAGATGAACAAGCTAGTTTTAACAACGACAAAGATTTTGAGGAGAAGGAAAAAGGAAACATTCATTTCCAACTCAACAAAAAATATATAATCAGCAACGTTAAATCGGGAATGTTGATGATAGATCAGAATAGAGCTCATGAGCGTATTTTGTTCGAACAATTTTATAACGGAATTACCCAGCGTAATTTTGCAAGTCAGCAATTACTATTTCCTTTGGAAGTAGAAATGAACGAAGGACAATGGGCTATACTCCAACAGATTTTACCCGATTTGGAAGAAATAGGATTTTCGTTTCAGGGATATGCTGATGGCATTGTAACTATAAACGGAATACCGTCGGAATTTAACGAAGGGGAATCTAAAGATATGCTAGATAAAGTTTTGCACGATTTAGATTTTGCAGAAACAGATATTCTCGATAAGAAATTAAATTTATTAGCTTTATCGTTTGCAAAAACTAAAGCAGTAAAATACGGAACAACTCTGAAACAAAACGAAATGGAAGAAATTGTAAACAAACTTTTTGCTTGTAGCAATGCCAACCATTCGCCATCGGGGAAAATTATTTCTAGTATTATTTCTTTGGAGGAATTGGAGGGTAGATTTAAATAATTTAACCACAAAGTAATCAAAGGTATGCACAAAGAAACACAAAGAGTTTTCTTAGTGATCTTAGTGCCAAGCTTAGTGTTCTTCGTGGTTAAGAAAAGATTATCATAAACGAATTAACAAATAGAAAATATGCCACAGAATTATCAACCAACAACTTTTAAGAGGTTGCCTGATGTAATCAAACATTTGATTATTATCAACGGACTTTTCTTTTTAGGAACAATAGTTCTTAGAAACTTTGGAATAGATCTAATAGAAAAATTAGGTCTTTGGTTACCGGGAAGTGCAAACTTTGCACCTTACCAACTTGTAACTCACATGTTCTTGCACAGTACGTCTAATTTCGGGCATATTTTCATGAATATGTTTATGTTGTGGATGTTTGGTAATATGCTTGAGAATATGTGGGGAGGAAAAAGATTCCTGACTTTCTACATGGTTACAGGTTTAGGAGCTGGGCTTTTGTACACTATTGTTCACTATGCCGAAGCAATGTATCTGCAAGGTCAATTGGTGTCTGCAGGAATGAGTCAGTCTGATTTGGCTAATTTAATTTCAACATCTCGTTACAGTCCTGAAATTCTAGCAAATGTGGGCATGGATACCATTAGAAATTACTATTTAGCATTTAATACGCCAGTAATTGGAGCTTCGGGAGCTGTGTTTGGTGTACTTATGGCTTTCGGAATGTTATTCCCTAATGTTAAAATTTATCTTTATTTCTTATTCCCAATTAAAGCAAAATGGATGGTTTTAGGTTTGGGAGCAATTGAGTTTTTCCAAGGATACAACGGTGGCGATAATATTGCTCATTTTGCCCATTTGGGAGGAATGCTATTTGGATACTTGCTGATAAAATATTGGCAGCGAAAAGGAGAGATGGGAAGACCTTATTAGACTTAAAGAAGTACTTATGAGTTAAAAGTTTTAAGTGCTTAAAGTTGATACTACAACTTTAGGTACTTAATGGCTCTACGGACTTATAACTTAGATATCATGAACGAAGTAATAGAAAGATTAAAATACGAATTCTCAAAGGGTACAACCCTTATAAAACTGATATACCTAAATGTAGGTGTATTTGTTTTAGGATTGATATTAAACTTTTTCGCACACCTTTTTGGATCAGAAATTCAGTCTGTAATTTTGAAGTATTTCGCATTACATGCTGATGGGATTGAATTCATCACAAAGCCATGGACACTGTTAACTTACAGTTTATTTCACAGTGGATTTGGTCATATTCTTTTCAATATGATGTTGTTGTTTTTGGGTGGTCAGATTTTTCTGCAATACCTAAATCAACGTCAGTTTCTGAGTTTATACATTCTTGGAGTTATTGCAGGAGGATTGTTTTTTGTGGTATCAATAAATGTTTTCCCGCTATTTAGCAATCCCGCAGTATATAGTATTATTGGTGCTTCGGCAGGAGCAATGGCTGTGATTGTTGCTATTGCAACTTATGTTCCAAATTATACGGTAAGACTATTTTTAATAGGAAATGTCAAGCTTTGGCATATCGCTATTTTCTTTTTATTGTTAGACCTTCTTCAGTTTAATTCAGGGAACGAAGGAGGACATATTTCACACATAGGAGGAGCTTTGATAGGTTATGTATATGCCAAACAACTTAGAAAAGGCAAGGATATTGGAGCTTGGATAAACAATATCATAGATAAAATAACTGATCTTTTTAAACCCAAAGCGCATCCTTTTAAAAAAGTATATAAAAATGAAACTCCACGTGATGATTATGAATATAATCTGAGCAAAAAGCAACACGAAGAAAAAATTGATGTTATTCTTGGTAAGATTTCAAAATCGGGATACGAGAGTTTAACTTCCGAAGAAAAAGAATTTTT
>CAZIYK010000199.1:0-3833 GCA_964543445.1 uncultured Flavobacteriales bacterium | reverse complement strand
CCAAAGCGTCGCCAATCATAAGCAATACAGTAACTTGTGTAATCAATATATTCTATTGCATATTGCTCATCAAGAGAAGAAACTGCCTCTCGAATCGTTTCATTTTTACTTTTAATTGCATTGTTGAGTTTTTTATCATCCTGAAAAAGAGCATCAGCGAAAATAATCTCTCCAAGTGGTGCAAGCCTTTCGATCATTTTATTCCAAATATCTATAGCTCTTTTATTGCTGACAAGCTCAGAGTCAAGAATTATGCAATCTATCTGCACCTTTGAATTTTCAAGTTTAGATAAAAACTGCCAATCGTTCTTCTCTACAAGCAAAGGCTTAAAAAGCTTGCTTAGGCTTTTTTTCAATGAAGGATCATCACTTAATACGATACAGGCTTCGTTACGGAAAATATGATGACTATTTGCTAATAATTTTAAAATGCTGCGACCAAACCCAGTTGATTGGCAAGTGGGACAAATTTGCTTTATCTGTTGATTGTTTTTTTTGTGTTCGATATTAAATGTCTTTCCTTTCCAACCGCAGACATTACAACGGTTACCATGAACCTTATCTAGCCTATCCAGATCATCCGTAACGCTTTGGATTGTTAATGGGTGTGCGATCACTGTTCTTTCATTGAGTATTGCTGGTAACCTGGGAAGGGTCTTTACTGTTATGGAGGCGATCTCAGGGATTTCGCCTAAAGTATACCCCAGACTTTCGCTATAATAGGACATCTCAATATCCATCGCGCCATGAGGGGTTTCCAGATTAAAGCCGCCATGTTTTTTTATGAACTCTCTTCGTATAATGTAGATCCCACCTTGAATATGCTTAAAAACCCTATTCGGGTTGTTTTTTGCAAAATCCTGGTTTCTAAATTTCTTAAAATCTGGATGTTTTTCATACTCATGACCGTAAATATAGTTTGGCATTTGTGAAAGATGACCGGCAATCATATTATCAGGGTGGTTTCTCATATATTCCAACAAGACTCTTTCCCAAGCGTGCTTTTTAATAAATCCTTCTTTGCTGCAAATATAGATTGCATATTCGCTATCAGACAATTCAAGAGCAATGTTTGATGCAGGACCACAGTATTGATTTTCGGATTTCCGGATTAAGCGTATATTGCTATAGCCTTTAATCATGTCATTTAACTCATCCCAGAAGTCTTTATCACTGTGATTATCAATGATGGTCAGGGTAAAGGGTGTCGTTGTATATTTAAAAATACGTTTGATAATTTCAAAGGTTTCTTTTTTATCGTTATACTCTTGCGTATTAAATGTCACCAGAAAAATATCGACTGAGTAGTCCTGCCAAGTATCCAGTAACATTTGCATGGTGCGATCAACACCTATTTTTTTGTCCAGAAATCCATGGGCGCGTTTAATCATTGCCATTTTTCTTTCGGGCGACATGGTAATCAGCTTCTGCACACGTTCTGCTATCTGTTCAATATCACCTGCCGGAGCCACCAGTGCTTCAACTCCATCCGTTAGATAATCAGGTATGGCGGCAATATCAGTTGTGATGACTGGCAAACCTACTGCCATTGCCTCAAGAATTACTGTAGGAAAACCATCCATGTCACCATTTTTTGCTACAACACAGGGAGCGATCAGAAAATCACTTTGTTCATAGACTTGAGCTACTTCCTCCTGACTGGTTAAGGCACCTTTTAGAAAAACGTTATTTAGTTCTAGCTTGCGAATTTGTTTTTTATAATTTTCTTCCAATGGACCATAACCATATATTTCAAAGACTACATTCTCGTTTTTTAAAATTGCCGCTGCATTAATGAGCGTATCTAAGCCTTTCTTCTCAACAAAACGAGATATGACTATACCTTTGAAAGCTGCTTTTTCATCTCTTTCCTGTGATTTTTGTCTATTATATTTTTCAAAGTCATGAATATTTACCGCCTGAATATTAAAAGCGATTTTCTCACTAGGTACACCACAATCCTCTATAAACTTTTTATGAAATTCACCATGAACGAAAACTTTTAAGCATAGCGGGTGTTGAGCAATCTCACTGATTTTATTTCTCTTTTTATTTTCATGGTGAAAAATATCAACAGCATGAGGCATAAAAGTAAAATGGATATTTGTTTTAACACAGGCAGGATAGGTAAGTTTGGTTGTTGTAGGGTAGGCAAAATGTGTATGACAAAGATTTCTTTGGTGTTTATTCAGGAGTTCTGCCAACTCATCAGCATTCTTTACCTGATAGGCATTTATATCAAAACTTAAGGTAGCTGCCTTGTCTGGATCAATTGAATAATATACATTTATATCATAGCCCTGTTTAACCAGCCATTTTAGCTCCTCAATAACAAAGGTTTGAGACAACGCAGGAAAATCCCAAAGCACATAAGCTAGTCGCAAATCTTCTAGCCCATAACGTAAGCGTTCCTGAAAATGGCGTTGATAAACATGTTGACGATTATCATCCAAGTTAACAGTAGTAGTGATATTCTTTAAATTGACATCATCAAGAATATAATCTACACCAACAAAAGGTATCAATGCTGGCGTATAGTAACGGGTATAACGAATGATTAATTCCCAATCAACTAATCGAGTCAGCTTAGTATCGAAACCACCTAACTGATTATATAGTGACTTTTTATGCATGAAGACATTAAGATCAATAAAATTGGCATGCAATAAGTCTTTTCGATTATACTTTTTAGCTAATATTTTATTTTTAGTATTGTTTTTATTGTTTTTATCATGCCTTTCTAAAGCAGAGTAAGCACAGTTCAGCTCATCGTTTTCACTAAAGGCAGCCGCCATGATTAATAGCTGGTGTTCTCGCCAGATATTGTCACTATCAAGATAAGCAATAATATCTCCTTTAGCTTTTTCCAATCCTAAATTTCTTGCTATACATACACCTTGATGCTTATTTTGTAATATTTTTATCAATCCTTTTTTGATCTGATTGTTATATTTTTGCTCTAGTAATTGTACTGTTCTATCAGTACTACCATCATCAGAAATAATTATTTCGAATGGCAAATAACTTTGATCAAGTATAGAATCAACAGCCAAGCAAATGCTGTTTTCCCTGTTCCAGGTTGGAACAATCACAGAAATCTTAACGGGTGATTTTTCTAATTGTTCTTTTGAAAAGTTAATTAATTTTTGCGGTATTTTTTTATTGGTAACTTTCCTCTTTGAACCTAAAATTTTAATAGCAGTAAGCTTATTTTCCCAACGATCTTCGAGTATTGGTCCAATTAATTTTTCAGTTATTTTATGTGATTTCGTAAGCACTTTTTTAGGCTTACTAGAAACATCAGTTTTCTTCCCATAGGAAACTACCGAATAGATTCTACGCCCCTCTTTTTTTCCACTTCGAATATAGTGAACCAAGGGATTAACTTTAGCCCTATTTACATCAGGATTCTTTTTTAAGTATAGTGACGTATCAAAGGACAAGCTGGGGTTTCTCCCCTCTTTCCAACCATACTGCATAAAATGATTTAATGGATCTACTCCTGCACGCCATACATCTGGGTTTTGGGTTAAATAATAATAAGGAGAAAATAATCCTGATTTGATAATCAGCACCTTGTCCTTCATTAACTTTTTCTTTTTTCTACCAGCTAAAGGTAATAAGGTGCTTTTTATTTTAAAATATTGGCTCTTTGGCTGCAGTCGAGAAAGTCTTTTTTTCCAGGTTTTGTCTGTTTGCACATTGACAAGTAACTCATTACCAATGGCAAGACTCTCATGATGCCTTTTAATCTCTTGATTTCGTGCCACCAGCTCTTTCTTTGTTGATTCCAGTCCTTGCCTGGTTGAATTCAGATTCTGCTTTGTTGATTC
>CAZIYK010000198.1:0-3854 GCA_964543445.1 uncultured Flavobacteriales bacterium | reverse complement strand
GCTCTGTCGTATTTGCCAATAATCATTTGTTTAGGATATGGTGCGAAATGTAAGATAGCTTCGTAGTCATATCTAGATTTCATCCCTTCGAGAGCAGCAACAATTCCTTGTCTACTAGTCGTTAAAGCCATGTTTTTAGCTTCTTTTACTTCTTCAGAGAAAATCTTCCTGTTTTTAGGTCTAAAAAGCATAGGTATTGCTTTTCGTATAAATGATTTGTGATCTTCTTTTACTAGTACAATTGCCTGTTCTCTATTCTTTTTCTTCTCATCTGAATCTGCTAAACTTGTTGAGTGAAATAAACATAACCCTTTTACGTTATCGGCAAATTGTTCTGATAAAGCTAAAGCAACATATCCACCCATTGAGTGTCCTACAAGAATATATTTTCTGATTCTAAGTTTGTCTAATACAGCTTTTACGTATTCGGCCATAGATTCCATGCTATGTACATAGCCAATAGATTCAGTTTCGCCATGCCCTAATAAATCAATAGAAATAACTCTATTTGATTTGCTGATTTTTGAAGCAAAGTATTCCCACATTTCCAATCGTTCTAGAAATCCGTGAAGCAAAACCACAACTGTTCCTTTTCCTGAATCTCTATATCTAATTTGGGTATTCTTGTAGCTGACAAATTTATCTTGAATCATCAATTATTTTTTAACGTGAGTTTTTTTTAACTAAATTTTTATTTTTCTCCTTCCCACTCTTTGTAGAATTCGTCAAGGAAATCAATCATGTATTTGTGGCGTTTGCATGCCATTTTCTTTGCAGTTTCGGTATTCATTCTATCTTTAAGAAGAAGTAGTTTTTCGTAGAAATGATTAATAGTAGGGCCAGTAGAATTTTTGTAACCCTCGAAATTGTCGTGTTTTTCTGGTTCTATATCTGGGTTGTGCATTTCTCTATTTTTGCTTCCTCCATATGCGAAAGTTCTAGCAATACCGATTGCTCCTATAGCATCAAGTCTATCGGCGTCTTGTACTATTTTGCCTTCTAGAGTACTCATAGGAGTTTCTACTTCGGCACCTTTGTATGATATTTCTTTAACAATATCTACTACCTTTTTAATAGTATCAGCATCAACATTCATCTTTTCTAGCCACTCTGTCACCATTTTCGGACCAACAGTAGTATCTCCATCGTGAAATTTAAAATCGCCAAGATCGTGAAGCATGGCTCCCAGTTCTATAATAAAAAGATCAGCGCCTTCTTTTATGCCAATTTGCATTGCGGTTTTGGTAACTCTAACAATGTGCCACCAGTCGTGTCCGGTGCCATCTCCACTGAGTTCTTGTTTTATATAATCTCTTGTTTTATCTAATATCAATTGCTTATTCATCGCCGTGTTTTTTACAAAAATAGCATATATTAGTCACCATAAAAAAATAAAATATGCAAAAAGCTGTTTACAATTGGAGTGGGGGTAAGGACTCTTCGTTTGCTCTTTGGCAAGTGCTGAAAAACAAGAAGTTTGATATAAAATATTTGCTTACTTCGATGAGTGCCGAGCACCGTAGAATTAGTATGCACGGAGTAGCAGAATACCTACTAGATGAGCAAGCAGAAAATTTAGGATTACCTCTGCGAAAGATTTATTTAAAGGAGGATAGTTCGTTAGAAACATATAATTCGGTTATAGAAGAAGAATTGAAATACGCTAAATCTATCGGGGTTAGTGCTTCTATTTTTGGAGATATTTTTCTAGAAGATTTACGTGATTATAGAGAGAAACAGCTTGAAAAAGTTGGGATGAAGGGAATTTTTCCTATTTGGAAAAGAGATACGTTGGAGTTGGTAAATGAATTTATAGATTCAGGATTTAAAGCTGTAATTGTGAGTGCAAATGCTAGATTGCTAGATAAATCGTTCTGTGGTAGGATAATTGATCACGATTTTATTAATGATTTGCCTAAAGGTGTTGATCCTTGTGGAGAAAATGGAGAATTCCATTCCTTTGTTTTTGATGGACCAATTTTCTCTAAACCTATAGACATTGAAATAGGAGAAACAATAAAGAAAAAATATAATGTTTCTGAAGGAATAGATAGTGAGTTTTGGTATACTGATTTAAAGTAAGCTACGAGAAACTAACATACAAAGTTGTAGCTAATAAGATTAATGCTAAAACATAGCCTGCCTCAAGTAAAATATTAAAAACTACTTCTCCTTTTCTTTTTGTGAAATTGTTGTTTTCTCTTTCCATTTTTTTGTTAAAAATAATTAAGTGATTGATGTTTTAAAGATACAAGAATTGTGTGATATATTGCTAGTATTTCAATGTTAACTTTTCGTTAAGTGGTTCTTCATGTAATAAAAAAAGCTAATCTTTTTTAGAGTATGTCGTTGACATAGAAAAAGATTAGCTTTTTTTGAATTGTTATAGTATAAAGAACTAATTATTGGTTCATAAAACCTTGATCTTCTAGAACTTTCAATAAAGCTTTAGAGAAGGTGATATTGTTCTCTTTAGTGTATCTATTATCAGTAAATATTTGAGCAAGAGTCTCTTTGTTGTTTTCTTTAAGTAATTCTTTTGTAGAAGGTAAAGCCTCTTTTTCTTCGTAAATCTGATCTATTTTTTCAGTTGAATAATCGCTGTACTCTTCGAAATGAACAACAGCATCTAGAGGAAGTCTATCTGTTAGTTCTGGAGATTCATCAGGTACGCCTAAAGTTATCGTAGTTACAGGAACTACTCCTTTAGGTAGATTTAAAGTATCTATTATTTGCTGAGCCATGTAGTTTGTTGTACCCAAATAGCAAATTCCAAATCCTTTTTCTTCGGCAGCTATTGTTACGTTCTGGGCAACAAGTAATGCGTCTACAGAGGCTGTGTAAAATGATAAGAAATTATCGTAACCTGGTTTTGCATCGCGAGCTTCACACCATTTATTGAAACGATTAAAATCAGCACAGAAAGTTAGTACTACTGGAGCTTGTTTAATCATAGGTTGGTTGAAATGAGCAGGAGATAATTTTTCTTTCATCTCGTCGTCTCTAGTAACAATTATACTGTATAGTTGCATGTTACCGGTAGTAGAAGCACGTATTCCTGCGTTTAGAATATCTTCTAAATCTTTGTCTGAAATTTTTTCAGATTTATATTTACGTATTGTGCGGTGGTTCAATATTGTGTCTATCATAATCGTATTTTTTTATATCATCGCAAAAATATTAATTATTAAATTAATAATAGGAGGAAATCCTTGTTATAAGGTTCAATAAATTCTAGTCTTTGAAAAATCTGTAATTCGATGGATATAATGCAATAAACATAGCTGCTAGTAAATATTGTGAAATAAATAAATATGAATACATTTACTATTCGAATTCAAAAAAAGATTAAAAGCCATAGTTGAGTAGATGCTATGTAAATACAACTAACTGATAAGTAAAATGAAAAAATTAGCCATAATTGGAGGAGGAAATCTAGGTAAGTCAATATTAAGCGGAATTGTAGATTCTGATTTAGAGATCTTCAAACATATATACATAACTAGACGAAAAGTAGAAAAGATTAAAAATCTAGAATCTGAATCGGTTACAGCAACGAGCGACAATGTACTTGCTGCTAAAGAGTCTGATGTGATAATAATGGCTGTGAAACCTTTCAAAATAGAAGAAATTCTAGATGAAATAAAAGGAGAGCTTACTGAAGGTAAAATTTTAATCTCTGTAGTTACAGGAACAACAATAGATACGATTAAGAAATATGGCAAAACAAAAGTTTATCGTGCAATGCCAAACACAGCAGTAGCTATTAAGGAGTCTATAACAATGATTGCAGGAAATTATGACGAAGAAAGTAATAATCTTGTTAAAAATATTTTCGATCAGGTTGGAGAAAC
>CAZIYK010000197.1:0-3864 GCA_964543445.1 uncultured Flavobacteriales bacterium | reverse complement strand
AATTACACTAGAGATTGGCTATATGTTGTTGACCATGCTCGCGCAATAGACCTTGTTTTTCATGAAGGAAAACCTTCTGAAACATACAATATCGGAGGATTCAACGAATGGAAAAATATTGATATCGTAAATCTTCTTTGTAAGATTATGGATAAGAAACTTGGTAACGAAGAAGGTACTGCTTCAAAACTTATAACTTTCGTAAAAGACAGACCTGGCCACGACAGACGTTACGCAATTGATGCAACTAAGATAAATAAAGAACTAGGATGGAAACCATCGGTCACTTTCGAAGAAGGATTGGAGATAACAGTTGACTGGTATCTCGAAAACGAGAAGTGGTTAAATAATGTAACCTCTGGAGATTATCAGAAGTACTACGAAAAGATGTACAAATAACCAATACAAAAAAAGGCTAATTCTTAATAAGAACTAGCCTTTTGTATTTTCGTAGAATCAAGTCTACTTATTGTTTGTTTCCTTAATAAAGTTTTCTAGAGCCTTTGTCATTGATGGAGTTTCTGGCGATGGAGCCAAAATATCTACTTTCAATCCTAATTCAGAAGCTGCTTTTAATGTTGTAGATCCAAATGTTGCAATTTTAGTTTTGTTTTGAACAAAATCAGGGAAGTTTGCAAACAGTGATTGAATATCTGAAGGACTAAAGAACACTAATATATCATAAAATACATTATCAAGATCAGACAAGTCGCTATGTACTGTTTTAAAGAAAATACCTCTTGTCCAATTAACTTTTGCAGCATCTAATTCCTTCTTGTAATTTGGTTTTAACACATTAGAAGATGGCAATAAAAACTTCTCGCTTTTGTGCTTTTTTAACAGCTTTGCTAAATCTTCAAAAGTTCTTTTACCAACATAAACTTTACGCTTGCGGTAAACTATGTATTTCTGAAGATAATTTGCTACAGCTTCAGATTGGCAGAAGTATTTCATTGAATCTGGCACTGTAAATCTCATCTCTTCTGCTACTCTGAAAAAATGATCTATAGCATGACGACTAGTTAAAATTACAGCTGTAAAATTATTTAAATCGATTTTTTGCTTTCTTACCTCCGCTGCATTTACACCTTCAACATGAATAAAAGGTCTAAAATCAACTTTAACCTTTTGTTTTTCAGCAAGTTCAAAATAAGGAGACGACTCTGTTTTTGGCTCTGGTTGAGAAACCAATATAGTTTTTACTTTCATCAGTTTGCACTACATTTGTTAATGTTCATATGATGTCTCAGAAAATATTCATGGTAAAGTATTCGAATAAAAAACACTAAATAGAAACACCACTTCTTTTTGCTTCCTAGAAGCCCTCAAAATTATTGTTTACTAGAATAAATACAGCCTTTATATACAAAAGAGCAGGTATAAATTCTAGGGTGCAAAGGTATAAAATTATATACAAAAAAGGGTATTGTTTTTGTTCGAAAATTAATCTCAGAGAATAAATGTATCTAACAGCCAAAAACACAATAAAAGCTGATAATAAGAAGATTATACTTATTGATGATTGCAATGCAGAATACTGATGAATGAGCAAAAAGGGTATTAAAACAATGGATGAAAAATTCCTAAGGCTCAATTTATAAAAAGAAAATTGCCTTACAGCTTTCGTTGTTAAAAGAACAATATTTACAATAAATCGCAATACAATTTTGACAGCATAGAACAAAACTATTGATAAAAGTATCTTTGCAAAAAATTCAGCATCATAACTATCAAATAAGTCAGGATAATACTCCTTAGCGTAATAAAAAATCACCAATCCTGTAACCAACAAGTTTACAGGAAAAAACAACAAGTTGAATACACTAGCTATAAGAGGAGACTCTTTTGAGTAGAACGACCAATACTTTCTGCTAAACAGTATCAATAATTCAAAACGTTTTTGAAATACTACTTTGATAAAAGCCAATAACACAAAAATCAGGACAAACACAAGGCTTATCCAATCGTTGCTACGCATATTTATCATTAGAAGTTGGCTATACATTCACTTTCCTATTAAAATGCAAATATACATTGAACATAAAAGCCATTAACTATACAATCGAAAAAAAATATAAACAAAAAAATATAATCCAAAACTTAGAGAACATCAAATATTTATATATTCGCAACATGATATTAGTTACAGGAGGCACGGGATTACTAGGTTCACACCTACTATATCACCTACTACAAACAGATAATAAAAATAGTATTAAAGCACTTTACAGAAACGAAAACAATCTGAGTAAAGTCAAAACTGTGTTCTCTTATTATTCAGACGATTACGAAAATCTATTCAATAGAATTGAATGGGTAAAAGGAGATATTCTAAATATCCCTTCTTTGATTGATGCCTTTGAAAACGTTACTAAAGTATATCACGTAGCTGGCATGGTGGCATTTGATAGACAAAGCGAAAAATTAATGAATAAAATTAATATCGAAGGCACTGCAAATGTTGTTAACATAAGTCTATCCAACAATATCCAAAAACTTTGCCATGTAAGTTCTATTGCTACAATATCTAAACCTTTAGATGGATCAGAAGCCACAGAAGAAGATTATTGGAATCCTGATGCTCCCAATAGCGGTTATGCGATTTCCAAAAACGGAGCCGAAATGGAAGTATGGCGAGGAGTTGAAGAAGGATTAAACGCCGTAATTGTAAATCCATCTATAATTATTGGACCTGGATTTTGGAATAATAGTTCTGGAAAATTATTCACTACCGTAAAAAACGGAGTTAAATTTTATACCGATGGTGGCTCTGGGTTTGTGGGAGTAAACGATGTAGCAAAAATCATGATAGAATTAATGAATTCAGAAAATATTAATAAAAGATATATTTTGAATTCCGAGAATCTACCGTACAAAAAAGTATTTTCAGAAATTGCTTTAAATCTAAATGTAAAAGCTCCATCAATAAAAGCTTCTCCGTGGATGCTATCGTTGGCATGGAAATTTGATTCTTTAAAAGCAATTTTATTAGGAGCAGAGCAAAGATTAAATAAAGATTCTGCTAAAAGCGCTACAACAACAAGCAAATTCAGTAACAATAAAATCAGAACTGAAATAAATTGCAATTTTCAACCTATAGACGAGGTAATAAAAGAAGTTTCTAAGATTTTCATCTCAGAAAACTAACCCTTACACTATTTCATACACAAAAAGTCTAAGTTCATCAATACTAGGCTATATGTGTCATAATCTTTTTATGGTATGGTAATATGTTTTGCACTTTTGCAGAGTAAAACAATCGAAGAGATTACAATAAATAGTAATACAAGTTTTTTCATAGTTATATTTTAGGTTAGTTTTAGAAAAGGTTTATCTCACACAGATAAACCTTTTTTATTTGTTATACTCTTTCAAATACAAATCGCTATCATTACTTTTACTCGCTAGATAACGATAAATATCACCACAAAAATTACTCTATTGAATATAAATATCTATACCGACGGCTCTGCTTTGGGTAATCCCGGACCTGGTGGTTACGGTGCTATTCTTGAAACTGCTGACAAGAAATACAGGAAAGAATTATCTCAAGGATACAGAAAAACCACAAACAACCGAATGGAACTTTTGGCGGTAATAGTTGCACTAGAAGCTCTTAAAAATCCCTCAACGGCACTTATATGGTCGGACTCTAAATATGTTGTAGATTCTGTAACAAAAGGTTGGGTTTACGGCTGGGAAAAGAAAAAATTCAAAAACAGAGTTAATGCTGATTTATGGATTAGATTTCTGAATATTTACCGAAAACACGATGTTTCCTTTAAATGGATAAAAGGACATGCGGGGCATCCAGGAAACGAACGAGCAGACCAACTTGCAGTTATGGCCGCAAATTCTAAAAAT
>CAZIYK010000196.1:0-3887 GCA_964543445.1 uncultured Flavobacteriales bacterium | reverse complement strand
AGCCCGTTAAGCCAGCCAAATAACAAACCAATTAATTTCAAAAATATAATATGTTACACAAAGCTATTGCCTTCTTCCTCGAAAGAAAACCTGTAACCTTGCTCTTGCTATTCGTAGTGATAGTTTGGGGAATAGGAACAGCTCCTTTCGGATGGAAAATAGAAGGTTTGCCAACAGATCCGGTTGCAGTAGATGCAATACCCGACATTGGCGAAAATCAACAAATTGTCTTCACAAAATGGGCGGGACGATCGCCTCAGGATATCGAAGACCAAATTACTTATCCATTAACAACTTCGCTTTTAGGAATTCCTGGCGTGAAAACTATTCGTAGTTCATCGGCATTCGGATTCTCTAGCATCTACGTTATTTTTAAAGACGACGTTGAGTTTTATTGGAGTAGAAGTAGAATTTTAGAAAAATTAAACTCTTTGCCATCGGGTACATTGCCCGGAGGTGTAGCTCCTCAACTTGGACCAGATGCCACGGCTCTCGGACAGGTATATTGGTACACGCTAGAAGGTCATGACAAAGATGGAAATGTAGTTGGAGGTTGGAGCTTGCAAGAATTGCGAAGCATACAAGATTTCAACGTAAAATATGCTCTATCGGGTGTTGATGGTGTTTCGGAAGCTGCCTCTATTGGTGGTTACGTAAAAGAATATCAGATTGACATCGACCCTCAGCGAATGAAAGATTTTGATGTGACCTTAGACATGATAGTTAAGGCCATAAAACAATCTAACAAGGAGGTTGGTGCAAAAACTCTGGAAATAAACAAAGCCGAATATTTTGTTCGTGGTTTGGGTTATGTAAAATCGGTGTCGGATATAGAAGATGCTGTGTTGAGAGTAAAAAATGCTACTCCTGTAAAAATATCGGACGTTGCCAAAGTTCATTTAGGACCTGCTACACGTAGAGGCTTGCTAGACAAAGGTGGAGCCGAAGCTGTTGGAGGTGTTGTTGTGGCTCGTTACGGTGCAAACCCTATGGAGGTTATCAACAATATTAAGGCTAAAATTGACCTTATAAAAACAGGACTTCCTGAGAAAACTCTAAAAGATGGTACTGTGTCTAAGGTAACGATAGTTCCTTTCTACGACAGATCGGTTTTGATAAATCAAACTCTTTTCACTCTGATGGAAGCTTTGAGTTTCGAGATTTTGATTACCATTTTAGTAATTATAGTTATGCTTAGGAATCTTAGTATTTCCTTGGTGATTTCAGGATTACTTCCACTTGCAATTTTAATGGTGTTTATTGCCATGCGTTTCTTTGGAGTAGATGCAAACATAGTTGCCTTATCGGGTATCGCAATTGCAATTGGTACTATGGTCGATGTCGGGGTGATAGTCACGGAGAATGTGATGAAACATTTCGAAGCACCAGAAAACAAAGACAAAACAATATTAGAAATAGTTTACAACGGAACTAAAGAAGTTGGTGGAGCTGTAATTACAGCGGTTATGACTACGGTTGTAAGTTTCTTACCAATATTCTCTTTCCAAGCTGCCGAGGGAAAATTATTTCACCCTCTTGCTGCAACAAAATCATTTGCATTAATCTCTGCTTTGATAGTTTCACTTTTCATTCTTCCATTATTTACAAGAATGTTGCTTACTTACAAAACGAGTAAAGGCAAAAAGAGAAAAAGAATTGTTTACCTACAAACCGATTTTATATTAAATATATTACTTGCCATTGGAGCATTCTACGTAATGTTTACAGGCGAAATAGTTATAGGTTTTGCATTGTTGTTGATTTCAATATTTGGCGGATTATCAATTCTGAAACCAGATTTGAGTTGGAAATCTACAGCCTTCGACGGTAGTGTATTGCTACTTGTAGTATTTGTACTTTCGAGATATTGGATGCCTTTGGGTGTTGATCACTCACTGTTTACTAACGTAATATTTGTAGCATTAATTATCTCTGTGGTATTAGGAATATTCAAACTTTTTGCAAAATTCTACACACGCATACTTGCATGGGCACTTCACAACAAAGTTAAATTTCTGATGATTCCTGCATTTATTGTTTTCTTCGGAATGTTTACTTGGTTAGGATTCGATACAGTATTTGCATCGGTAAAACACGGATTTAACGCAGTGGGTTGGAAAGTAGATAAAACTGCTTTTTGGAAAGCTGCCGACGATGAGTTCCCAGGTATAGGTCAGGAATTTATGCCTGCCTTAGACGAAGGAGAATTTTTGTTGATGCCTACATCTATGCCATCATCAGGATTTACAGAAAATAAGGAAGTTGTATCTATGCTCGATAAGGCCGTAGCTGCCATACCCGAAATAGAAAGTGTAGTTGGTAAAATGGGTAGAGCCGAAACTGCTCTTGACCCTGCTCCTATTTCGATGTACGAAAATACTATACGATACAAATCGGAATTTGCTGAAAATGCAAATGGTTCTTCTCGTTTGAAATTTGCAGTTGACGAAGATGGAAACTACAAACTTAAAAATGGAGGTACTGTACCACCAATTGGAGAGAGCTTAGAAAGAGTTGAAATAAAAAATCTTATTCCAGATGACGATGGTGAATATTTCCGTCAGTGGAGAGATCACATAAAATCGCCAGATGATATTTGGAACGAGATTACTGCAGCAACAAAGATTCCTGGTGTAACAGGATCGCCAAAACTGCAACCTATTCAAACACGAATAGTGATGTTGCAATCGGGTATGCGGTCGCCAATGGGAGTAAAAATTTACGGACCTACACTAGAAACTATTGAAGCTTTTGGTTTAGAAATAGAGAAAATTCTGAAGACTCAACCTCAAATAAAAAAGTCAACTGTTTTTGCTGAGAGAGTTATTGGTAAGCCATATTTGGAAATAGAAGTAGATAGAAATAAAATTTCGAAATACGGATTGAATGTAGCCGATGTATTGAAATATGTTGAAATAGCAATTGGTGGCGTACCTCAGAGTTTCACTGTAGAAGGCAGAGAGCGTTATCCAATACGAGCTCGTTACATGCGCGAACTAAGAGATAGCCCCGAAGCAATTGAGGAATTATTGATTGACATCCCAGGTGGAAATCAAATTCCATTGAAACAAGTTGCTAAGGTTAATTTCGAAAGAGGTCCGCAGGTAATTAAGAGTGAAGATACTTTCTTGGTTTCTTACGTTACATTCGATAAAATTTCTACTGCTGCCGAAGTTGATGTTGTGTTAAAAGCACAGAAAGCAATTAAATCGGCGATTGACAGAGGAGAGTTAAAAGTGCCACCATCGGTAACTTATAAATTTGCAGGTAACTACGAAAATCAGCTTAGAGCGAACAAACGACTTTCGATAATTGTACCTCTAACGCTGTTAGCAATTTTCATGATACTGTATTTCCAGTTCAAGAAAGTAAATGTTTCGCTGATGATATTCACGGGAATTGCAGTGGCATTCTCTGGGGGATTCATAATGATTTGGCTATACAATCAGGAGTGGTTTATGAACTTCCACTTACTCGGCACCTCCATTAGAGATGTTTTCCAAATTGCCCCCGTCAACGTTAGTACCGCGGTTTGGGTTGGTTTCATTGCCCTATTCGGTATTGCTACCGACGACGGTGTGTTAATGGCTGAATACATGGAGCAAACTTTTGCAGACAACATACCGAAATCTGTTAAAAACATTAGAGAAACTGTTATAGAAGCAGCCACTAAACGATTACGTCCTGCATTGATGACGAGTGCTACAACTATACTTGCATTGTTGCCTGTACTTACATCTCACGGTCGTGGTTCCGATATCATGATTCCTATGGCAATACCTTCTTTCGGAGGAATGCTAGTAGCATTGATTACACTTTTTGTAGTGCCTTTACTTTATTCTTGGTACAGAGAGAATGAGTTGAGAGATAATCTTTTGAAGCTGGAA
>CAZIYK010000195.1:0-3888 GCA_964543445.1 uncultured Flavobacteriales bacterium | reverse complement strand
TCTACAAATAAATAAACAATGGATTACAAAAACATAAAACATATATTTTTCGATTTAGACCATACACTTTGGGATTTCGAAAAAAACTCTGAAGAAGCATTGGCTGAGATTATAGAACATTGCCAAGACAAATGTAATTTCAATTTTACTCTTGAAGAATTTCTTGAAATTTACAAGCCTATTAATGATAAGATGTGGGAATTGTACAGAGAAAATAAGATTGCAAAGGAAGAATTGAGAATACGCAGATTTGGCGATGCTCTAATTCATTTTGGAATTACGGATGTTAAAATTGCCGAATTTATAGCAGATGAATACGTGAAGATTTCTCCTAGAAAAAAGAATCTATTTCCACATGCAATGGAAGCTCTTGATTATTTGAGTAAAAAGTACACTCTTCACATCATCACAAATGGCTTTAACGAGATACAATCTACAAAACTAAAAATGTCTAAAATTGATATTTTCTTTGACAAGGTTATAACCTCGGAGGCAATAGGGGTAAAGAAGCCTCATCCTTTAATTTTTAGTCACGCCTTAGAGCAAGCGGGAGCTAAACCAGAAGAAAGTCTGATGGTGGGAGATAATTACGAAGCAGATATTGTAGGAGCGCTAAATTCAAATATTCCTGCAATATATTTCAATATGGATTTGAAACACAAACTTCACGATAACGTGAAACAAATAACTAACCTAAAGGAATTAATAGAAATACTATAATTCCTTTAGGCTAGAATCTAAATCTATTTTGTTAGCATTAAAACAAACACTCCAACAGCAAGAGCTCCTATAGTCCAACCGAATGGTCGTAAGTCTCTTTTTATGTACTTAACATCTGCCACCTTATCATAGCTAATAGAAGTTTGTCCTTGTTGTAATTGTGAGTTTTTATCTACATAAATGTGTACCTCTTTAGAAATCTCTTTATTTTCAGACTTAATCTTCTTCTCATTGTTATTTGCAGTATAATAAACATGATTTGAGCCTATTGGATTAAGTACACCTGATATGCTTGTTGTATTTGCTTCAACATCGTTAAGGATATACATTTTATCACCTTGATGAACAATGTAATTATGATTAGCACTATTTAATTCCATCAATCCTTTCTGATCACTATCAGGATAAGATACAACTCTATAACTACTACAACTTGCCATTGTAGCCAATAAAACTACAACGAAAGAATATGATATAAACTTCCTAACTTTGGTGATAACTCTTTCCATAATTAAATGATATTTGATTAAAATTTTTGTTACACAAACTTACTAATAAACTTTGTTCTACGATAAAAATAAGGAATTCTTATTAAAAAGAAATTAATGTCTGTTATTCATATGTTTCAGTAAAAAAAAACAGAGCTATTCGGCCCAACCATGTGATTTGCTTACAGCTTTTCTCCATTTTCGTTTATACTTTTCTACTGTTTCCATATCTAAAGTTGGCGAAAACTCTTCGTCTACATGCCATTGACTTTTAATTTCATCAATATCTTTCCAATATCCGGTAGCTAATCCTGCTAAATATGCAGCACCGAATGCAGTGGTTTCGGTTATTTTTGGTCTTGTTACCGGAACCCTTAACATATCAGACAAGAAACTCATAAGAAAATTATTTGTTGATGCTGCTCCATCAACTCTTATCTCTTTGTGGTCTAGATTGGTGTCGTGCTTCATTGCCTCGATAATCTCCATCGTTTGATATACAATACCTTCCAACGAAGCTCTAGCGATATGACCTTTTGTTGTGCCTCGGCTTATTCCAACTATTGTCCCTCTAGCATACTGATCCCAATAAGGTGCTCCCATACCCGTAAGTGCAGGTACAAAATACACATCTCCATTATCTTTTACCGATTTAGCCAAAGCCTCCACTTCTTTAGCATTCTTTATTAGTCCTAATCCATCTCTAAGCCATTGTACAACGGCTCCAGCTATAAAAATACTGCCTTCCAATGCATAAGTAGTTTTTCCATTTAACTTCCAAGCTATGGTAGCCAATAAATTGTTTTTAGAGATAAATGGTTTGTCACCCGTATTTAATAGCAAGAAACAACCGGTACCATAAGTACTTTTTACCATACCTTCTTCAATACACATTTGTCCGAACATTGCTGCTTGTTGATCGCCTGCTATTCCAGCGATAGGTATTTTTGATGCGAATATTGAAGGATCTGTATAATCGTATATTTCGCTAGACGATTTTACTTCAGGTAGCATAGATTTGGGTATGCCAAACAATTCAATTAAGTCATCGTCCCATTCCAACGTGTTAATATTGTATAGCATTGTTCTACTAGCATTGCTAACATCAGTAATATGAGACTTTCCTTGAGTTAGTTTCCAAACAAGCCATGAATCAACGGTGCCGAATGCTAACTCTCCTTTTTCCGCTCTTTCTCTAGCCCCTTCAATGTTATCTAATATCCATTTTATTTTTGTAGCACTAAAATATGAGTCTATCACCAAACCAGTTTTTCTTTTAATCAATTCTTCATGTCCAGCCTTTTTCAGACTATCGCAATATTCTGATGTTCTACGGTCTTGCCAAACAATTGCATTGTAAACAGGTTTGCCTGTAGCTTTATCCCAAACAATTGTAGTTTCTCGTTGATTGGTAATTCCTATCCCGGCAATATTTTTCCCACTTATTCCTATTTTGAAAATAGTTTCTGCAATAGTTAGAGCTTGAGACGACCATATTTCATCAGGATTGTGTTCTACCCAACCTGATTTAGGGAATATTTGAGTGAATTCTTTCTGAGCAACAGCTTTTATCTCTCCTTTCTTATTTATTAATAAGGCTCTAGAACTTGTAGTTCCTTGGTCTAGTGATAATATGTATTGTGTCATATATTTTAGGAATAAATAGTCTGATTACTCTAGTAGCATCAGTTTAAGTTTGTGGTACTCTGTTTAAAATTAAATAAAAATATTGGTTTTTTACAGATAGTTAGCTTGAAGCAACAAAAAATAAAAAGAGGATTCGTGTTTTTAATGTTTGCTTGGTTTTTGTAGAGGTTTATTACATGTTTTTCTTAAAATCATACTTTAGTACTACTTAGTTTTATCCTAAAGTACGAACGTTAATTATGTAAATGGTTATAATTTAGATTATTGAAAATAATTGATAATCAAAATTTTATAGAGATGAAGAAATTTAACATTTATGTAGCCATTGTAATTATCTCATTATTGTTGCCAAATTTTGCTCAAGCTCAATTTTGGAAAAAGATTCAAAAGAATATTGAAAAAAAGATAAATAACGAGGCAGAGAGCAGGGTAAATAGGAGGACAGATAAAGGAATAGACAATACATTTAATGCTGTTGAAGATGGTATTGATGGAAAGGAATCTAATAAAGTACAGGTAAGCCAACAGTTAGATGGGCCTAATGCTAGCACTGATAATTCTAACAGTGTTGCTAAAAGTACTTTTGCATTATTTAATTCGTTAGATATGTCATCTCTCGAAAAAGACAAATTTGTAAAAGAACCATATAACTATGCATTTATAGTCTTGTCAGATAAAAATGGAAATATAGTACCAAAACAAGGAGATGTATACGTTTATAAAACTTCTGAAGGTAATCTCGGAAAATTTGAAATTGTAAGTGTAGATAAGTTTAATAATTACCGTACTACTTTCCGATATGTAACTTACAATAAAGATGGAAGTATAAGAAGTCAATCCAATAGCTTGTCGGTAGATGGAACCTATAATATTGATTTTGATAATGGAAGTAATCAACCACAAGAATCAAATGCTGATTTTAAATTATCTAGAGTTGATGATAATTATACCGAAATAATAGGAGCACAAGAAGGGATAATGATTAAGCTCTACGATAAAGGTTCTGATAATAAGTAAGTAGTCTGTTTCTACT
>CAZIYK010000194.1:0-3892 GCA_964543445.1 uncultured Flavobacteriales bacterium | reverse complement strand
TGTCTGTCTTGATAAGAATACTGTGCAGCCCATCTAAATTTTTCTTTTTCGTAACCAACAAATATTTGGTAAGTATTTCTATCGCTTTCGCCTTCTACTTGTTCATAATCAGTGAAAACATCAACTGTCCATATATTATCAGGTTGCCAAGATAAAGCTCCTTGAATCCTAACTCCATCACCTGTTTCTCCACCAAAATCCACATCATGAGAAAGCATTGTTCGGTATTTTAGACCTAATTTGCTAGAAATAACACCATCAACAGCAAGTCCCCATTCTCTACTTGGTGAGCCTTGCATATCCATAGGTGTTCTTGCAAGATATCTCAATCCCCAAAATTCTTCAATTACATCAAAGGTTTTGGTTGGTGAAAGTCCGGCTACAATTTTGATTTTTTCTGTTTTATATCCAATAAAAAAATCTTTTAGATCAACTTCTGAGTTGTAATTCTGATACTCACCAGATTGATTTGCTTCGAACCTTAATCGTGTGTACCAATTACTTGCAAATTTCGTATCGAAAGTAAAATACGCCCTACGCATTACAGCCCCGCCAATGTTGTTTGCTTCAGGCAAGTGATGATTTTGCACGTAATACAAATCTCCAAAAATCAGTCCTTTAAACTTGTATGAAAATTCATCTTTCTCCTGTGCCAAAGCCATATTGAAAGCAAAAAGTAGAAGTATGAGTATGTTTTTCTTTACGGTCATTCGGTTAATTGTCTTAGATAAAGATAATCAAATTTGAAAAGTTACGTATGTATATGTAAGTCTTGTAATTTTTAAATGTATGAAAACATATTTCATTACATTTGCTCCACTAATAAAAATAAAATTCAAATAATGTTTAGAAAAATAATATTAAGTGCAGTTGTTTTAGCATTTTTTAGTGTTAACGTAACAGCACAGAAGAGACTTACTCCCGAGTTGCTTTGGAAGCTAGGACGTGTAAGTATGGAATCGGTATCGCCAAAAGGAACCGAAGTGGTTTACGGTGTTACTTATTATGATTTAAGTAAAAATAAAGGAGAGCGAAATCTTTATAAGGTTGATGTAAAAACTCAGAAAGTAGTTCAACTAACTGATGAGTTAGGAAGCGAATATGGAGCTTCTTTTTCAAAAGATGGAAAAAAGATTTATTACGAAAAATCTGGTCAGTTATGGGTAATGAATGCTGATGGTAGCTCTAAAACTAAACTTACTGATGTTGAAGGAGGAGCTTCGAACTACAAAATATCGCCAGATGGCAAACATATCCTATATACAAAAGAAGTTAAGATTTTAAAAACAGCTGCTGACTTATATCCTCAGTACGATAAAGCTAATGTTAGAATTATTGACGATTTAATGTATCGTCATTGGGATCATTGGACAGACGATAAGTTTTCTCATGTATTTGTAGCTCCTTTCGATGGAACAAAAATTACAGGTGAGGCTAGAGATATTATGAAAGACGAAAAATACGATTGTCCTATGGAGCCTTTCGGAGGAAGTAGCGATGTTATTTGGAGTCCTGATAGTAGAAAAATAATCTACGTAACTAAGAAACTTTACGGAAAAGAGTATGCTTTAAGTACTAATACTGATTTGTATGAGTATAGCCTTTTCTCTAGAAACACAAAGAATCTTACTGAAGGAATGATGGGTTATGATACTGAGCCTGCATTTAGCCCTGATGGAACTAAACTTGCGTGGTTGAGTATGGCTACTGATGGTTATGAGTCTGATAAAAATGACATCGTAATCATGGATTTAAAAACAGGTAAAAAGTATAATCAAACTGCTAAATGGGATGAGACTGTTGCAGAATTTACTTGGGGGCCTAAAGGAAAATATATTTATTACGGAGCAGGAGTTAATGCTACATATCAAATATTTTCTTTAAAACTAGATAAGAATTTAGGTGTAGTAAATGTTAAAAAACAAATAAAACAGCTTACTGAGGGTATCCACGATATAAAAGGGATAGTTGCTACTGATAAAGCATTTTTTGCTACTAAGAAAGATATGAATCACGCAAACGAGATTTATACTTTCGATATGAAAAAATTGAAAGAAACTCAGCTTACACACGTAAACGATGAGATATATGCAAGTTTGGATTTGCCAAAAATTACTAAGCGTTGGGTTAAAACTACCGATGGTAAGGAAATGTTGGTTTGGGTAATTTTACCTCCAAATTTTGATGCTACAAAACGTTACCCTGCAATATTCTATGCTCAAGGAGGACCACAAGGTGCAATTTCGCAGTCTTACTCTTTCCGTTGGAATTTCTCGTTAATGGCATCGCAAGATTATGTTGTTATTGCTCCAAACCGTAGAGGTTTGCCAACATTTGGAGTTGAGTGGAACAAGGAAATTTCTGGAGATTGGGGAGGACAGGCTATGAGAGATTACCTTTCAGCAGTTGATAATGTAAAGAAAGAATCATGGGTAGATGAAAATAGAATTGGTGCCGTTGGTGCTTCTTACGGTGGTTATTCTGTATTTATGCTTGCTGGAATTCACGAAAATAGATTCGCAACATTTATTTCTCACTGTGGTACTTTCGATACTCGTAGTTGGTATTTATCTACAGATGAGATGTTCTTTGCTAATCACGATTTAGGAGGAAATTTCTGGGATGGAAAAAATAAAACTAACAGTTATAGAGCACACAATCCATCTAATTATTTAGCAAATTGGAATACACCAATCATGATAATTAGTGGAGGTAAAGATTTTAGAATTCCTGAAACTCAAAGTATGCAAGCATTTAATGCTGCTCAGCTTATGGGAATTCCATCGAAATTACTTTCTTTCCCTGACGAAGGTCACTGGGTGCTACAACCTCAGAACGGAATTATTTGGCACACTGAGTTTTTCAAATGGTTAGACCAGTGGTTGAAAAAATAATTTAGTATAAGTACTTAAACTATAAGAAGTGCCTAGAGTTTTATGAACTTTAGGCACTTTTTTTGTCACGAAATATTTTTAAATCTTGCTGATTTTAATCAATAAGTAATTTAGAAAATGTCTTTACATTGTGAGCTCACAAAAAAATATAGAAAATGAAAAGGCAAACATATACGATAAACCAAGAAAGTGAAGTTTTAGTTTACGAGGAAACTTACGACGAAAACAATAACTTAATCCATTACATAGACTATCAAGCAAAACCTGTTTCGGAAAAGAAATTTGAATATGACGATAAAAACAGGCTCATTAATGAAATTGAGATTAGCGATGGTATTGAATTGCAAAATCTAGAGATAAAATACAACGACGATGGTGTGGTGATAGAGCAGAATTTATATTTCTCTGGCGATTTGTACGAAAGTGTAAAAAACGACATAACTGAAAATGGATACATCAGAACTACTTTTCAGGATGGCGAAGAAGTTTACAGAGTAGAGAATGTAGCCGATGGCAAAAATTACACAAGCAAATATTTCGATTATGGTAATCTTTCTAATATAGAAGAATTTGTTTACGACGAAGAAAATCTAACTTCCGAAAAATCAATTTTCGATGCTGATGGAAATCTACTTGTTCGTAGAGTTGAAATTAAAAACGAAGATGGAGAGTTGATTCTTTTTAAAGAATTCAACGCCAAAAATCAACTTATAAGTAAGCATGAATTTGACAGAGAAGGAAATAAGTTGATAAGAGAGATTAAGAGCGATTTTGTTAGAGGAGAAATAGATAACGAGATACATTACGATTACGACGAAAAAGGAAACTTGTTGAAAACAGAAACTCGTACAAATTCTGGTCAATTAGTAGAATTCCATGTTTATACTTACGACGATAATAATCGTATGATAGAAGAAAATGGTGTTACAAACGGTCAATTTAATGCTATCTACGGAACATATATCGATGGGAACACTTATCACTTTGTTCATAGGTAT
>CAZIYK010000193.1:2488-3896 GCA_964543445.1 uncultured Flavobacteriales bacterium | reverse complement strand
TTAGTTATCTTTCTTTATATCCAATAAATACCTCAATACTTCCGCTGCAGCATTTAGTCCGAAAAGAGCTGGCATGTAAGAAATAGTTCCATAAAAAGATTTCTTGAAGTTTGTGCCATCGGTAAGTTCTACACTATCCTTATCTGGCGATTCTGTTGAAAAAACAACTCTTATCCCTTTGTTTATTCCTTTTGATCGCAACAATTTTCTAACTCTACGAGACAAAGGATCGTGAAAGGTTTTTGAAAGATCTGTAACTATAATTTTTGAAGGATCTGTTTTTCCTCCTGCTCCCATTGCCGAAACTACTTTTACTCTTTTACGCTTTGCAGCCATCAACAAATTTACCTTCGGAGTAAGACTATCTATACAATCCATAACGTAATCGTACTCATCTGACACAACCTCCATCATCCTCTCAGGACTTAAAAACTCATCCAAAACTGTCAATTCCAATTCCGGATTAATATCTTTTAACCTTTCAGACATTACATCAACTTTCTGTTTTCCTACGGTAGATATCATGGCTGGCAATTGTCTATTCCTATTTGTATTATCCACATCATCGCCATCAACAATAGTAAGTTTTCCTACTCCTGCCCTAACAATAAATTCGGCAGCATACGAACCTACCCCACCCATTCCTACAATAAGAACATTAGAATTTTTCAGTTTTTGTATTCCTTCTTCTTTTATCAGTAACTCTGATCTGTCTAGCCAATTATCCATTATATCTATTAAAAACTTTTTTAAAATTTTGTTCTATCTGTATTTTCAAATCATCAAGAGGCATTTCTTTAATTTCAGAAATTCTCTTGTATATTTCTTTTATTCCATATTCTGTTTGATCATCAGTTTCTATAAAAATTCTAGAAACATCTATACCCCTCAACACATCCACAGAATTACTTTTCTCATTCATAACGCTAGCTCCAAACGATAAATAAAACCCCTTATCTAACAACTGTTTTGCTAGCTCTATCTTTTTATTAAATCCGTGAATTATCCATGGCTGATTATAACACCACTTACTTTTTATCTCAATAATCTCGTTGAAAGCTTTTACTATATGCAGAATTATTGGCAGTTCATTTTGTTCAGCAAAAATCAATTGCTCGTGCAAAACTTCTCCTTGTTTATTAATAGGTATATCTATGTTTTTATCTAACCCTATCTCTCCTACAGCTAATAGATTTTTGTTGCTTTTAATAGAATTTAAAACATCAGAGATATCCACATTGTTATCAGAAATATGCCACGGATGCAAACCTACCGAGAAATAAGTATCAGAATCTACACTATCGCCCAAATAAACATTCTTTATTTTAAGAACATCTTCTTCTATTTCAGAATTATGTGTGTGAATATCTATATACATCAATGCCTTTATTCATGAACGCTGTGAGCC
>CAZIYK010000193.1:0-2388 GCA_964543445.1 uncultured Flavobacteriales bacterium | reverse complement strand
AAAATCTACCTAACAATTTCCAACCTAGAAAACTTAAGCAACATCTTTTTTATTCCTCCTTTTTCGAAACGTATGGAAGCTTTCTTGTTCACTCCTATTCCTTCTACAAGCAATACTTCTCCCAATCCGAACTGAGAATGCTTAACAATGTTTCCTTTTTGTAAATCGGTATTTACCGAATCTGATTTTCCCGCAACTGCCGACCTAACAGGCTTCAACTTTCTTATTGACCTTTGTTGAGTTTTCATAGGTGGAGTACCCGATTTAGGTTTTGAAGTTCTTAATTTTTCACCACCTATTAATCCTGTATTTGCACTTAAAGTTCTTGACAATCTAGTTTTAGGAGTTGTGTACTCAAGATACTCATCTCCTATTTCTTCAATAAACCTACTTGGCTCAGCTTCGGTAACTTTACCCCAACGATATCTACTTTGAGTGTACGACAAATAAGCTTGTTTTTCGGCACGAGTTACTGCTACATAAAACAATCTACGTTCTTCCTCTAGTTCCGACCTTGTATTTATACTCATCCCCGAAGGAAAAAGCTCCTCTTCCATTCCTACGATAAAAACATGTGGAAACTCCAATCCTTTTGAAGTGTGAACAGTCATCAACGAAATTTTATTAGGATCGTTATCGTCTTTATCAGAATCTGTAAGTAAAGCTACATCTTCCATAAATGTAGTTAACGAACTATCTCCATCAGCTTGTTCTTCCTGATCTTCGGTAAATTTCTTTATACTATTTATCAATTCCTGAACATTGTCTAACCTTGCAACTCCCTCAGGTGTACTATCCTTCTGAAGCTCTTTTACCATTCCTGTAGTTTTCACCACACTTTCGGCAATTTCAAAAGCATTTCTCGTTTCTATTTGTACCCTAAACGATTTAATCATCAATGCAAAAGCTTCAAGTTTCCTTAAAGTTCCTGCATTAATACCTAGATTCATTTGAGGAGCATTAAGTATTACCTCAAACATAGGTTTCGAATTTTCTCTTGAAGCAATAGTAAGCCTATCCATGGTAGTTTTGCCAATCCCTCTTGCTGGAAAATTGATAATTCTACGCAAAGCTTCCTCATCTTTATGATTTATTGCCAAACGAAAATATGCCAAAACATCCTTAATCTCCTTACGTTGATAAAACGACAATCCACCAAAAATCCTATATGGCATATCGCGTCTTCTCAAAGCATCTTCCAACGCTCTAGACTGCATATTTGTTCTATACAAAATTGCAAAATCACTCCAATTCAAACCCTGTTCCATTACTGTATCAAAAATAGTAGAAGCAACGTATTTTCCTTCCTCACTATCCGTAACAGTCCTGACTACCTTTATTTTTTCACCTGAATTATTTGTTGTCCAAACATCCTTTTCAAGCTGATCTCTATTATTAGCAATTACATTATTTGCAGCCTGTACAATGGTATCGGTAGATCTATAATTTTGTTCGAGTTTAAACAATTTCATGTTGGGATAATCCTTCTTAAACTCTAGTATATTTTTAACATTTGCACCTCTAAAACCATATATACTCTGCGCATCATCGCCAACCACACAAAGATTTTCGAACTTAGCTGCAAGAGCTCTAACTATTGAATATTGAGAGTGATTCGTATCCTGATACTCATCAACCATGATGTATCTAAATCTATCTTGATATTTGGCTAAAACCTCCGGAAACCTATTCAATAATTCATTAGTTCTCAAAAGCAAATCATCGAAATCCATTGCCCCTGCTCTGAAACATCTATCTACATACTCTTTGTAAATTTCACCTGTTCGCGGACGAATTGCAGCAGCATCTGCTTCTTGTAATTCCGGATTATTGTAGTACGCTTTTACAGTAATTAGAGCATTCTTAAAAGAAGATATTCTACCCATAATCTGTTTGGGTTTGTAAATATCTTTATCCAAACTCATATCGGTAATTATCCCTCTTATAACCCTCTCAGCATCCTGTGTATCGTAAATTGTAAAATTCTGAGGAAAACCTAATCTGTGACCTTCAAATCTTAGAATCTTTGCAAAAACAGAGTGGAAAGTTCCCATCCAAAGATTCTTTGCATCAGATTTACCTACCTGTGCGGCAATACGTTCCTTCATCTCCCTAGCCGCTTTGTTGGTAAAGGTTAACGAAAGTATATTAAAAGGATCAACTCCATTATTAATAAGATGTACTATCCTGTAAGTCAAAACCCTTGTTTTACCCGATCCTGCACCTGCAATAACCAACATCGGACCTTCTAAATTCTCTACAGCAACACGCTGAGCATCATTTAACGTATCTAAATAATCTGCCACAATCTTTCTTTTTTAAGTGCATCAAAAATAAGATAAATATGTATAAAAAATAATCTACGATTAAAGAGTTATGAACGGGTAA
>CAZIYK010000192.1:0-3905 GCA_964543445.1 uncultured Flavobacteriales bacterium | reverse complement strand
AAATAAATAATCTAATAAGAAAAAATATAAAGGCTCTCAGTCCCTACTCTTCTGCTCGCGATGAATTCACTCAAATAGCAGATGTGTATCTCGATGCAAATGAGAATCCTTACAATAACAATTTAAATCGCTATCCTGACCCATATCAGAAAAAAGTAAAAAAATTACTTTCTGATTGGAAAGAAATTCCGTCTGAAAAAATGCTTTTAGGAAATGGAAGCGACGAGGTTTTAGATTTAATATTTCGTGCTTTCTGCGAGCCAAAAGAAGACAATGTAATTCTTCTCCCTCCTACTTACGGAATGTACTCTGTGTTAGCAAACATCAACGATATCGAAATAAAGGAAGTTGGACTTAGCGATAGTTTTGAGCCTGAAGTTGAAGAAATATTGAAAACACAGGACAACAATTCTAAAGTGCTTTTTGTGTGTTCTCCCAACAATCCTACTGCAAATGTTTTTAATACATCTAAGGTAGAGAGATTGCTTAAAGAGTTTAATGGAATTGTAGTGATTGACGAAGCCTACATAGATTTTGCCGATCAAGAGAGTTGGATTACTAGATTAGATGAATTTCCAAACCTGATAGTTACTCAAACGTTTTCAAAAGCATTAGGTCATGCAGGAATAAGATTGGGAGTTGCTTATGCTTCGGCAGAAATTATAGATGTACTAAACAAAATAAAACCTCCTTACAATGTAAATGAGCTTACCCAACAAAAGGCTATTGAAGTTCTAGAAAAAGCAAGATTTAAAAATCAGATTTTAGAAATAAAAGAAGAGAGAGCAAAACTTGAAACAGAATTACAAAAATTGGATTTTGTAGAAAAGATTTATCCATCTGATGCAAATTTCATTTTAATAAAAGTTGACGATGCAGATAAAAGGTACAATCAACTTTTAGAGAAAGGAATTGTTGTAAGAAATAGGAGTACTCAGTACAAATGCGAAAATACTTTGCGTATAAGCGTGGGTACACCAGAGGAGAATAAGAAATTATTAGAAACAATGGAGTCACTATAAAGACATAAAGTTTACATCGCCACAAAAACTTAGTAGGATAGAAATAACGACACTCAAAAATCTGAAAAAGAATTAAAATGAAAAAAGCATTATTTATAGATAGAGACGGAACAATAGTAATTGAGCCACCAATAGATTATCAACTAGACAGTCTAGAAAAATTGGAATTTTACCCGAAGGTTTTTCAGTACTTGTCGCGAATAGCAAATGAGTTGGATTACGAACTTGTAATGGTAACAAATCAGGATGGATTAGGAACAGATTCCTTCCCTGAAGATACTTTTTGGCCGGCTCACAACAAGATGTTACAAGCATTTGAAAACGAAGGAATAGTTTTTGACGATATACTTATCGACAGAAGTTTCCCCGAAGATAATGCACCTACTCGCAAACCTCGTACTGGTTTACTAGAAGAAAAATACATGAATGGCGATTATGATTTGGCCAATTCTTATGTTTTGGGCGATAGAGCTACTGACATTGAACTTGCGAAAAATCTTGGAGCAAAAGGAATTTATATTGCAGATAAAAATGCAGAACCTGCTGATGCCGATACCCAAGCATTGCAAACTACAAGTTGGCAAGAGATTTATGAGTTTCTGAAAAGTAAGGAAAGAATTGCTATTGTAAAACGTTATACAAACGAGACCAAAATCGATATCAAACTCGAATTACTTGGCAATGGTTCTGGAACGATAGATACTGGAATTAAATTTTTCGATCACATGTTAGAACAGATTTCTCGTCATGGAAGTATGAATCTAGATGTTAAGGTTGATGGCGATCTTGAAGTTGATGAGCATCACACTATCGAAGATACTGCTCTTGCTTTGGGAGAAGCTTTTAAGTTGGCACTTGGCAATAAACGAGGAATTGAGAGATATGGTTTTAACTTGCCAATGGATGATTGTCTAGCTCAGGTTGCTTTAGATTTTGGAGGAAGAAACTGGCTAGTTTGGGATGCAGATTTCAAGAGAGAAAAAGTTGGTGAGATGCCTACAGAAATGTTCTTCCATTTCTTCAAATCGTTTACTGATGCTGCTCAGTGTAATTTGAATATAAAAGCTGAAGGAACAAACGAGCACCATAAGATAGAAGGAATTTTCAAAGCATTTGCAAAAAGTCTAAAAATGGCTGTAAAGCAAAATTTTGATGATATGCAGATTCCTTCAACAAAAGGAACTTTATAAATAACTAGTTATTAAAAAGAAATCTATGGGACTTTTATATAAAAAAAAGGATACCGACGAAAAAACAGATTCTAAAAATTACGTTGTTCAGTTTGGAAAAGTCGAAGGTTCTGTTGTGATTATCGATTACGGAGCTGGAAATATACAATCGGTAAAATACGCATTGAATCGTTTGGGAGTTGAAGCTGTCCTTACATCAGATGTAGAGATTATCAAAAGTGCTGACAAGGTGATTTTTCCGGGAGTAGGAAGGGCAAAGTTTGCAATGGAAAAACTAGAAAAAGCAGGACTAGACAAACTAATCCCTGCATTGAAACAACCTGTTTTAGGTATTTGTTTGGGTATGCAGTTGATGTGTGAACACACAGCCGAGGACGATACAAAAGGATTAGGAATTTTCCCAGTTGAGGTAAAAGAATTCGAGAAAACATTGAAAGTTCCACAAATAGGATGGAATCAAATTTCTGATCTTAAAGGTGATTTATTCTTAAATGTAAAAAATGGTGATTACACCTATTTTGTACATAGTTTTTATATCCCTGACAATGAATTCAGCATAGCTTCAACAAATTATGGATTGAAATATTCATCAGCAATTCAGAAAGATAATTTCTATGCAACACAATTTCACCCTGAGAAAAGTGGAGATGTTGGAGAACAGATTTTGAAGAACTTTATAAATATTGTTTAACATTACCGTCATGTTGAGCGCCTGCCTGACCGGCAAGGCAGGCATCTTAATGAAAGGAATTTTTTCTATTAACTATAAGATTTCTCCACTTCGCTGTGCCAGCCTCGACGGCTAGGCGGGCTTCGGTCGAAATGACGATATTACAATATTTGGATAGGAGCCAAATAATTTAAATGGAACCTGATAATTAAATATAGAGAACTAATAATTGTTCATTGATAATTATTAATTGAAAATTGATTTTATGAGAATAATACCAGCAATAGATATAATAGAAGGAAAGTGTGTAAGACTTACAAAAGGCGATTACAACACAAAGAAAATTTATAACGAGAATCCTTTAGAAGTAGCTCTCGAATTTCAAGATGCGGGGATAGAATATCTTCACGTAGTAGATTTGGATGGAGCAAAATCTAGTCATATAGTTAATTACAAAATACTAGAAACTCTTGCATCAAAAACAAATCTTAAAATTGATTTTGGAGGAGGTTTGAAGTCTGATGAAGATTTGAAAATAGCCTTCGAAAGTGGTGCACAGCAAATTACTGGAGGAAGCATTGCTGTTAAGAATCCTGAATTATTTACTTCGTGGATAGAGAAATATGGAAGTGAAAAAATTATTCTTGGGGCAGATGTAATGAACGAAAAAATTGCTGTTAGTGGTTGGCAAGAAGATTCAGGATTAGATATATTCACATTTCTGAAAGATTATACAGCTAAAGGAATAAAAAATGTAATTTGTACTGATATTTCGAAAGATGGAATGCTAGAAGGTGCATCGTTGGAGTTGTACAAAAAGATTTTATCTCAGTTCCCAACAATGAATTTAACTGCAAGTGGCGGAGTTAGTAGTATGGAAGATTTAGAAATCCTGGCAGAAAACAAGCTAGAATCGGCAATTGTTGGTAAAGCAATTTACGAGAATAGAATTTCGTTGAAGGAATTGGAGAGATTTATAATTAATAATTAGATAGACGTTGTCATTTCGACCGAAACCTGCCT
>CAZIYK010000191.1:0-3918 GCA_964543445.1 uncultured Flavobacteriales bacterium | reverse complement strand
GTTTCTATTCTAAATGCTTTTACCCTGCACATTTACAAGATTACTTTGGATAAGTCTAAAACTAATATATATTTGTCTTTATAAACCAAAAAAATATATAAATGAGATTTTTTAAATTTTTACTTATAAATGTTGCAGCGCTGTTTATGTTGTCTCCAACATTGATAGCACAAGATGGAGGAATGTGGATTCCTTCGTTGGTAAAACAGCTTAATATTGATGACATGCACGATATGGGGCTTGAATTATCAGCCGAAGACTTGTACGACATTAATAATTCAAGCATAAAAGATGCAATTGTACATTTCGGAGGAGGTTGTACTGCCGAGATGATTTCAGACCAAGGATTGTTGCTTACAAATCACCACTGTGGATATGGTCAGATTCAGGCTCATTCTACATTAGAACACAACTATTTAAGAGATGGGTTTTGGGCAAAAAACACAAATGAAGAATTGCCTAATCCGGGATTGACAGCAACATTTATTATCAGAATAGATGATGTTACAAATGATGTACTTAATGGTGTTGTACCAGAAATGACTGAAGCAGAAAGAAATGCTCAAATTTCTAGAAATATAGCTTCGTTATATTCAAGTTTAGATAAAGAAGATTATCAGGAAGTAAAGGTTAAATCTTTTTTCGATGGTAATCAGTATTTTGCATTTGTTACTGAAACTTACAAGGATGTTAGACTTGTAGGAGCGCCACCATCAATGATTGGAAAATTTGGTTCTGATACTGATAACTGGGTTTGGCCACGCCACACAGGAGATTTCTCTATGTTCAGAATTTATGCATCAGCAGATAATAAACCAGCTGAATATTCTGTAAATAATGTTCCTTATCACCCTAAACATTTCTTGCCAATTTCGTTGGATGGAGTAGAAGAAGGCGATTTTACAATGGTTTATGGTTTCCCTGGCCGTACTCAAGAATATTTGCCATCGGTAGCTATCAAGCAAATTAAAGATGTAATAAATCCTGCTAGAATTGAGATTCGTGATAAAGCTCTTAAAATTGTAGATAAAGAAATGAGAGCCGATGAGGGAATCAAAATTCAATACGCTTCAAAATATGCTCGTATTGCTAATTATTGGAAAAAGTGGATTGGAGAGAATAAAGGTTTAGAAGCATCGAACGCTGTTGCTAAACGTGAAAAATACGAAGAAGAATTTATGGCAAAGGTCAATGCCGATGCTGATGCAAAAGCTAAGTATGGTAATTTATTATCTGATTTTGATAAATATTATGCTGAATTCGAGAAATACAATTTAGCATATAATTTTTATTCAGAGATAGTTTATCGCAATGTAGAAATTCTTAAAACAGCTTCAGTACTTCACGGTATCGTAGCAAAATATGAGAAAGAAGGAGAAAAAGGAGATGAGTTCTTTAACAAAGTAAAACCTCGTATAGAAGAATACTTGAAAGATTTCTACAAAAATTATAATGCAGATGTAGATAAGAAGGTTTTTGCAAAACTTATTGAAGAATACATTAATGGAGTTGATGAGTCGTTCTTACCTGAATATTTGGTTGACGAAGTAGATGGTTATAGAAAGAATTATGATAAGATGGCAGATAAAATATTTGCAAAATCTGCTTTAGCTGATGAAGAAGACATGTTAAAGTTATTGTCTAAATCTCCATCATCTGCAATTTCTAAAATCAAAAAGGATCCTGCTTATAAAATAGCGGAAAGTATGATTGATGCTTTTAAAGAAAAAGTTGAACCAAATTATTCTTCTTTAAATGCTGAGATAAAAAAACTTCAACGTGAATATATGGCAGCACAAATGGAGATGATGCCAAACAAAAAGTTTTATCCTGATGCTAATAGTACACTTAGAATTACTTGGGGAAAAGTAGATGGTTACGAGCCGAAGGATGGGGTTTATTATTATCCTAAAACACATCTTGATGGAATAATGGAAAAATATATTCCTGGGGATTACGAATTTGATGTACCAGAAAAACTAAGAAAGCTTTACGAAGAAAAAGATTTTGGTATTTATGCCGAAAACGGAAGAGTACCAGTTGGTTTTATTGGAACAAACCACACTACTGGAGGAAACTCTGGAAGTCCAGTTTTAGATGCTCACGGTAACTTAATAGGATTAAACTTTGATAGAGTTTGGGAAGGTACTATGAGTGATATTAATTACGACGCTAAGATTTGTAGAAACATAATGGTTGATGCAAAATATATTCTTTTCATTATTGATAAATATGGCGATGCTAAATATTTGCTTGATGAGATGAAACTTGTAAGACCTAAAACAGCTATAACTGTTGATTAATTAATCCATAATCGATTTTATAAACTTGATCTAGAAACTAGAAATTTTTAGATCAAGTTTTTTTATATCTTGAATTTTATACTGAAAAATGAAAAAACTATTACTGTTACCAATTTTATCTTTATTGATATTTTCTTCTTCTTGTAGCAACGATGCAAAAAAAGAAAAGAGTACTAAATCTAACTCCACAGAACAAGAGATTGTTTTGAAGTATGCTAAACATTTCAAAATATTTAAATCTGATGATGCATATAGAATAGAAATATACGATAAGGATAAAATGATTAAAGATTTTAAAGTCTCTAAAAATCCAAAATCACCAGAGATTATTAAAATTCCTATAAAAAGATTTGTAGCTACATCTACAACGCATCTCGGATACATAGAGTACCTTAATTCTAGAGAAGGTTTGGTTGGTTTTCCTAAGACCACTCTTATATCTGACAGTATTTTGCATGCAAGAGCTTTAAGTGGTGATTTGGCAGAATTGGGAACTGCAGAGTCTATGAATCTAGAAAAATTATTTGAACTAAGTCCTGATGTGATTTTTGATTTTCCTAATCCTATATCCGAAGGTCAAAAGCAAAAACTGGTTAAAGCTGGTTTGAAAATTGTTCTGATAACAGAATTTTACGAGGAAACAGCATTAGGCAAAGTTGAGTGGATTAAGTTGTTTGGATTATTATTAGGGAAGGAAAAACTTGCAAATAAGGTGTTTGCAGATGTAGAAAGTCGTTATTTAAGTATAAACAAATCATCAGTAGTTAACGAAAAGTCTCCAACCGTATTTTCTGGAATTATGTATGGCGACACGTGGTACGCTCCAGGAGGAAAGAGTTTTGCAGCAGAGTTTTATGCAGCAGCAGGAGTAAATTATGTTTGGGCTAGTGATAGTTCGAGTGGATCAAGAACTTTTTCTTTCGAGAAAGTTTATCAAGATGCAGTAAATGCAGACTATTGGGTAGGAGTAGGAGGACAACCATCATTAAAAAGTATGTTAGAATCAAATCCGAATTATAAGTTGTTTAAAGCTTTTAGGAATAAAAATGTTTATTCGGTTTATAAAGGACAAACTCCGTGGGGTGCAAATCCTTATTTCGAATTGGGTGTTTTACAGCCAGATGTAATTTTACAAGATCTTATCAATATTTTTGATGAAGGTGCTGATAAGAGTAAATTAGTATATCACAAAAGATTAGAGTAAAATTATGGAAGACTATAAAGGTTACAAGGCATATCCTTTCTTGTACGATGAGCCGAACGATTTGAGATGTGATTTCGAGATATTAACTGACGAAATTACTAGCTACATAGGTGTGATGAAATCTTTTGTTGAAGATGAAACTATTTCAAAAGAGTTGGAAACAATGGGTATGCTTATGTATCACGTTAATCCAGCTTTGCGTATGAAAACAGAGATTACAGAATCAGAGATGGATTGGTTGTTTGAGAGATGTAAAATATATACCGAAGAAGTAAGAGGTAAGTTCGACAAATTTGTATTGCCTCAGGGGAGCAAATCAGCTAGTTTCGGACACGTTATACGTACAAAGTGTAAAACTCTAGTTAGATTGTTGCACAGACATAGAGAGAATGGAAACAATGTAGATGAAAT
>CAZIYK010000190.1:0-3935 GCA_964543445.1 uncultured Flavobacteriales bacterium | reverse complement strand
TGGTCCCAGAAGTCAGGATATGACTTTACTACTACGTCAGGGTCTTCGATAAAGATATTTTGTTTAAGAGCGATTGGAGCGAAGGCCATGGCCATTCTATGATCGTCGTAGGTAGATATTTCTACTTCAGGAATAATATCCTTTTTGATTTCCATTTCTAGTGTACTATCTGTAATAGTAACAGATGCTCCTAGTTTTTCAAGTTCTGTTTTTAGAGCTAGAAGTCTGTCAGTTTCTTTAATACGTAAAGTTTCTAAACCTGTAAGTTTACAATTCAAACCTAGGGTTAAACAAGTTACCGCTATTGTTTGAGCAATATCTGGCTGTTGATTTAAATCGAATTCAATTAAATCACTTTTTTCCCAAATAGACGATTTTTGTAGTCTTATTTTATCTTTAACGTAAATAGTTTCAACGCCCATATTTCGGTATAAGTCAGCCAATGCACTATCTCCCTGGAAACTTTCTCTTTTGTAAGTGCCTATAATTACGTCAGCTTCATCTGCTGTTGCAACTAGGCTATAGTGGTAAGATGCCGAACTCCAATCAGATTCTACAGAAATAGGACTATCAGAAAATATCTCTCCGTTTTTAACAGTAATAGTTTTCTTATCGATCCTAGCATCAATTCCAACTCTCTGAAGAAGTTGTATACTCATATTTATGTATGGCAAAGAAACAATCTTACCCTTTAGATTGATTTTTATACCATTTTTCATTGTTGGAGCTGTAAGCATAAGTGCAGTAATAAACTGAGAGCTTATTCCTGAATTCAGACTTATTTCGCCACCCTTTAGTTTTTTTCCTTTAATAAGTAATGGAGGAAAACCTTTTTTGTCTTTGTAAGTAATATCAGCACCCAATTTTTTTAATGCTTCTACTAGCTCGCCAATAGGACGTTGTAGCATTCTACCTTCGCCTGTAAGAGTAACTTCTCTACCTTCTTGAACAGAAAAGTAAGCGGTAAGAAAACGCATTGCAGTTCCGGCCAAACCAATATTTATAGTGTCGCCCGAATTGCTAAGTGCATCTAGCATCAAAGATGTATCCTTTGAGTTTGAAAGGTTTTCTATTTTAAATTTTTCATTAGCAAGGGCTTGAAGAATCAATAATCTATTAGATTCACTTTTAGATCCTCCAATTTGTATTTCGCCTTTAAGCTTTAATCCTTTACCTTCTAATTTAATCATGTCTTACGAAATTTGAGGAGTAAATATAAACTAAATGAAGTGTTTTTTTGATTACACTTATTGAGTGTTTTTTATGTTTTCAATTATCATGTTTACACTACTTGTACCGGCATGGTCGCCATCAAAAATATGAACTTTAATATTTTTTGATTTAGCAAATTTTCTAGTGTAATCGGGATTTAACAATTCATCGTTATCACCTGAATAAATAATTATTTTATTATCAGGATAATCATTGTTAAGTATTATATCGGACATAGGTTTTAGCATAGGTCCAACAGGGTGATTCTGATCGAAAAATTGCTCTTTAGCTATAAGTGGATTTATAAGATACATCGGCAAATTGTACTTTTGAGCTAACAATAAAGCTGTCATTCCACCTGTTGATGATCCGATTATTTCAACACTGTTACCTTTTAGTTTAGAATTTTCAATTGTTTCTTCTAATTTTTTTTGAATATCCTTTGGATGTTCAGTGTCGTAATCTGGAGAAATATCAATTACTTCACAATCTAAATTGTCTTTCAGAATGGAAAATTTATACCCGCTAGATTTGTATCCGCCTATGTAAATTACTGTTTTATTCATGTTTGTTGAGGTTCTTTAATTTGCCGGCAATTTACTCCAATTTATTCTAAAATTGAATATCTTCGCTAGGTAAGTTTACGTTATTAAAATGAAGCAAATTATAAATTATCACTATATATTATTGTTGTTAACTGTTATTGCATTTTCTTCTTGTAGAAAGGATTTTAATGCATCGGTGGCATCTGTAAATCTCAAGTTTTCTGCTGACACAGTTTTTTTGGACACTATTTTTACAAACATTGGTTCTTCTACACGTACTTTAAAAGTGTATAATCAGGAAAATAAATGGGTGAAGATTCCTGAAATAAAATTGGGTAATGGCGAAAACTCTTACTACCGCATTAATGTTGATGGTAGAAGTGGAAATATTCAGAGAGATATTGAGATAGCACCTAAGGATAGTATTTTTATTTTTATTGAAACCACCATCGATTACAACAATGTATCTGGCAATCCGTTGTATGTTGACTCTATTGTTTTTGAGAGTAACACTTTTCAGCAAGATGTAAAACTTGTTACGCTTGTAGAGGATGCACATTTCCTATATGCACCAAAAGGAGAGAATGTTTTTATAATTGGAGACGATTTATGGAAAGCTGATAAACCGTATGTTATTTATGGCAATGCAGTGGTAGATTCTGCAAAAACGTTGGATATTCAGGCGGGTGCTAGAATTCATTTTCACAATAATTCTAGTTTGATTGTTTATAAAGATGCGAGTTTACGAGTTCATGGGGAGTTCGGAAAAGAAGTTGTTTTTGAAGGAGATAGACTTGAACCACAATATTCTGAGGTTCCAGGACAGTGGGGCTCAATTTGGTTTTATGCTACATCTAAAGACAACTCAATAGATTATGCAATTATTAAAAATGGGACAGTTGGTGTGGTTGTAGATTCTGTTGGAAATTCATCTAAACCAACTCTTTCAATAAAAAATACACAAATTTACAATCATAGTTCGGTGGGAATGATGGCTAGAGGTAGTTCTATTGAAGGAGAAAATTTAGTTATAAATAATTGTGGACAAGTTTCGTTGGCGTTGCAAATAGGAGGAGAGTACAGTTTCAAGCATTCTACATTTGCAAATTATTGGGATAATGGACCACGTCAAACACCTTCTGTTTTGGTTAACAATTGGTATCAGTCTGCTGATGGTAAGATAATTTCGAGAGATTTAAAAGAAGCATATTTTGGAAACTGTATTATTTATGGTAATAACGAGAATGAGTTAGTCTTGTCTATGAATGATGGTGCAGATTTTAATTATAGATTTGAGAACAACTTAATTAAGTATAAAAACCGAAATGGAGAACTGGAGTACGAAATAGAGGATAATCCTTTGTTTGTTGAGACAATAGTTAACGAAGATCCATTGTTTTGGGATGAGTACAACAACGATTTGAGAATAACTTCGGAGTCGCCAGCTGTAGGGGAAGGAAATACTAATATTGCCAACGATGTACCTAAAGATTTACTTCAAGTAAATAGAACTACTTCTCCAGACTTGGGAGCTTATCAGAATGTGAAAAAGGAGGAGGAAGAATAATTCTTTTTAGATAGTTTGTTTATCCTAATGATAGGCTATTTGAGAATAGATATTATTAGCATTTTGTAAAACAATAAAAAAAATAGATTCAGCATAGCGATGAAGAAAAACGAAATCATATCATCTAGTATATTAAAATCAAAACTTAAACAACTTGATTATTCAGAAAATGAAAACGACAGAATACGTATTCATAGAGCAATAAGTTGGTTGAAATGTGCCGAAGAACAAGCCGACAATCCCGATCTTAAATTTATATCGCTTTGGATAGCCTTCAATGCATGTTATGCTGATAGAGATGTAACGAATCAATCGCTTACAGAGAGGAAACAATTTAAGGAATTTATAAGTAAACTAGTTGAATACGATAATGAGAAACGTATTTTCGATTTGTTGTGGGATAAGTTTTCAGGTCCTGTTAGACTTTTGATAGAGAATAGATATACTTTTAGTTTATTTTGGGAAGCTAATAGAGATAAAACCATTAGATGGGAGTCTGAATTTAATTTGTCAAAAAGCGATTCATGGAGTCATCTTTCACATCAGAGAGTAGATAAATTTTTAGAGATTGTTTTAGATAGATTATATACGGTAAGAAATCAATTATTGCA
>CAZIYK010000189.1:0-3936 GCA_964543445.1 uncultured Flavobacteriales bacterium | reverse complement strand
CCTGGAGTAATCCCGATGAGAAGATGTTTTTTGTATCTGTAAATCTTATAGAAGTTCTTGATTTATGCTATAAATCGTTTGTCATATCTTATACACATTAATCAATTGATTCGTTAAATATTCATAAATTTGTTATCTTTAAAAATTATAGACAATAAAATAAAAATATAAGATATGCCAGGATTTGAGTGGTTCGGCGATGCTGAACGTAAAGAGGTAAACGAAGTTTTAGAAAGTGGAGTTTTAATGCGTTATGGTTTCGATGGAGTAAGAAATGGACATTGGAAAGCCAAAGAAATGGAAAAAGCAATCGAAACTAAGATGAATGTTAAGCATGCTCAACTTTTATCTAGCGGAACGGCTGCTGTAACTACTGCTTTAGCTGTGGCTGGTGTTGGCGCTGGCGATGAAGTAATTATGCCAACATTTACATTTGTTGCAAGTTTTGAATCTGTGCTAGCTGTGGGAGCAATCCCTGTTTTAGTTGATATAGATGAAACTTTAACTTTGAATCCAGATGCTGTAAAAAAGGCAATAACTCCAAAAACAAAAGCAATAATGCCAGTACACATGTGTGGTACAATGGCTGATTTGGAAGCTCTAAAAAGTATTTGCGACGAACATAATTTGTTACTTGTAGAAGATGCTTGTCAGGCTTTTGGAGGTTCATATAAAGGAACTGCTTTGGGTGCTTATGGCGATATTGGTTGTTATTCTTTCGATTACGTAAAAACTATTACTTGTGGCGAAGGTGGAGCTGTTATTACTAACAATTCTGATTTTGCTGTAAAAGCTGATGGTTACCAAGATCACGGTCATGATCATATTGGAAATGATAGGGGAGCAGAAACACATCCACATTTAGGATTTAACTATCGTATTTCAGAGCTTAATGCTGCTGTAGGTTTAGCTCAAATGAACAGACTAGATGAAATTCTTGCAGTTCAGAAAAGAAATAAAACTATTCTGAAAGATGCTTTATCTACAATAGAGGAAGTTACTTTTAGAGTTTTACCAGATCCTGATGGAGATAATTATTCTTTCCTTTCTTTCTTTTTACCTACCGAAGAACTTACTAGAAAAGCACACAAAGCTTTAGGTGATTTTGGTACAGATGGAAACTTCTATTGGTTTGATAACAATTGGCACTATTACAAAAAATGGGATCATTTGCATAATTTAGATAGCGTAGCTCCAATAAGTAAACAAATTGTTGAAGGTATGCCTAACTATAAAGGAAAAGAATTCCCAGCTTCTGATGCTGTTATTAGTAGAACAATTTCTACTTTAATAAAGCTTAATTGGACAGAAGAAGAAGTGAAAGATAGAGCTAATAAAATGGTAGAGGCTATTAAGTCTGTACTATAATAATGTTGAAAGTTTATCAACTCAACCAAAAATAAAATCATGAAGATAATTGCAATGATTCCTGCACGATATGGTGCATCTAGATTTCCAGGTAAACTAATGGCAAAACTTGGATCAAAAAGTGTTATTCTTAGAACATATGAATCTGTAATTAAAACAGAATTGTTTGACGATGTTTATGTTGTTACCGATAGTGATATAATTTTCGAGGAAATTGTAAATCACGGCGGTAAAGCAATTATGAGCAAAAAAGAACACGAAACTGGTAGTGATAGAATTGCTGAAGCAGTTGCCGATTTAGATGTTGACATAGTTGTAAATGTTCAGGGCGATGAACCTTTCACTAAAAAAGAACCTTTAGTTAAGGTTCTAAAAGTTTTCGAAGGTAAAGATGCTGATAAAATTGATCTTGCTTCGTTGATGCAAGTAATGACTAAGGTTAATCAAATTGAGGATCCTAACTTTGTAAAGGTTGTAGTTGATAATGATGATTTTGCAATGTATTTTTCTCGTTCGCCAATTCCTTATCCTCGTGATAGAGAAGCTGGAGCAAAGTATTACGAACATATTGGAGTTTATGCTTTCCGCAAGCAAGCCCTAATGGATTTTGCTACTTTGCCAATGAAAGCCAATGAAGGAACAGAAAAAATTGAAGCACTTCGTTATTTAGAATACGGAAAAAAAATAAAAATGGTAGTTACAGATTATATGGGTATAGAAATTGATACTCCAGAAGATCTTGAAGCTGCTCATGCATTTTTGGGGGATGAGTAATCTCTTACAACTTAAAAAATAATAGGTTATTAAATTTAGCCGAAGCAAAACAATATTAAAATGACAAATTATAGAAATTTTCCAATGGTTCCTCGAGTAATTTTCGGGAGAGGATGCTTTAGTCAAGTTGGAGAAATAATAGAAGAAAAAAGAACATCAGATAAATCGCCAATGATATTCTTGGTTGATGATGTTTTTGAAAACAAAGAATTGGCTTCTAGAATACCATTAAAAAACAATGATAAAATAATTTTTGTCAATGTTGATGATGAGCCTAAAACTACAAAGGTTGATAAGCTTAGAGATGATATAGCAGCTGAATTCGACGAATTACCTTCAGGAATAATTGGAATAGGGGGAGGTTCAGTAATGGATTACGCCAAGGCTGTAGCTTTGATGTTAACTAACCCTGGTTCTTCGGCAGATTATCAAGGTTGGGATTTAATTAAAAATCCTGCTGTTTACCATGTTGGTATTCCTACAATTTCTGGTACAGGATCAGAAGTTTCAAGAACAACAGTACTTACAGGTCCTGTTCGTAAACTTGGTATGAATTCTGATTATACACCATTTGATCAGGTTGTTTTAGATCCAGAATTAACTCAGGGAATAGATAAAAACCAATGGTTCTTTACAGGAATGGATTGTTATATTCATAATGTAGAATCTCTAACAGGTACTTATATCAATGCTTTCAGTCAGTCTTATGGCGAGAAATCTATGGATTTATGTCGTGAGGTTTTCTTAGAAAAAGATGAGTTTGATGCTGATGCACAAGATAAATTAATGATGGCATCTTTCCATGGAGGAATGTCTATTGCTTATTCGCAAGTTGGTGTTGCACACGCAATGTCTTACGGATTAGGATTCTTGCTTGGAACACATCACGGAGTTGGAAACTGTGTAGTTTTCAATCAGATTGAAGAGTTTTACCCTGAAGGAGTTAAAGAATTCAAACAGATGGTAGAAAAGCACGGAATAGAAATTCCTACAGGAATATGTGATGGTCTTACTGATAAGGATTTCAATACAATGATAGATGTTGCTTTGAGTCTTGAGCCACTTTGGGAAAATGCACTTGGCAAAGATTGGAAACAAATTGCAACTAGAGAGAAACTAAGAAGTTTATACGAATTGATGTAAATAATATTATAAGTGACTCAATCTCCTTTTTTCGAGAAAATTGAGTCACTTTTTTTTATATAACATGGTGTTTTGACGTTAAAATCAAACATTTAGTGAGTGATTGAAATAATAAAACACTATCTTTGACAGAATTTCTAAAATAATTTAGAAAGAATATATTAATTTAAATTTTGTAGCGTAAAGAATGGCTAAATCACAACAATCCTTTGGAAAGAAAGAAAGAGAAAAAAAACGTCTTAAAAAAAGACAAGATAAACTGAAATTAAAAGAAGAGCGTAAAGCTAATTCTAGCAAGGGAGGCAATTGGGAAGATATGATTGCTTATGTTGATGAGTTTGGTAATATCACAGATACGCCACCAGATCCAACAGTAAAAAAAGAGAAAATTGATGCTTCGAGCATAGTTCTTGGAATTCCTAAAAAGGAAGAAGTTTACGTTGATCCAATTAAAAAAGGTAAAATAGATTTCTTTAACGATGCTAAAGGTTTTGGTTTTATTAGAGAACTAGATACTCAAGAGAAATATTTCGTTCACATAAACGGAATGATTGACAGACTTGCTGAAGGTGACAAATGTACTTTTGAACTAGAACAAGGAATGAAAGGCTTGAATGCTGTAAGAGTTAAGAAAGCTTAATCAATCAAGAA
>CAZIYK010000188.1:0-3961 GCA_964543445.1 uncultured Flavobacteriales bacterium | reverse complement strand
TTCAAGTTCTTTTATGATACTTTTTCTACCTATTGTTCTTAGTATAATGTCTTTTTCTAAATCTAATCCTCTGGCAGGAGAATATTCTCTACCATACATAATTATCTGAATATGTAGGTCGTTCCATTTTTCTTTAGGAAACAATCGTTTTGCATCTTTTTCGGTTTGTTCTACATTTTTGCCATTTGATAGACCCCATTTATACATTAGTCTGTGAATATGTGTATCAACAGGAAATGCTGGAAATCCAAATGCTTGCGACATTACTACTGATGCAGTTTTATGTCCAACACCAGGTAGTGCTTCTAGTTCTTCGAAAGTTTGTGGAACTTCTGAATTGTGTTTATCTATGAGGATTTTAGATAAATTCCAAATTGCTTTGGCTTTCTGTGGCGATAGTCCAACAGGTTTTATGATTTCTCTAATCTCTTCGATAGATAACCTTACCATTGCTTCGGGAACATCAGCCTTCGCAAATAATATTTTGGTGTAAATATTTACTCTTTTATCTGTGCTTTGTGCCGATAACAACACCGCAATCAACAAAGTGTAAGGACTGTAATGGTCTAGAGGAATAGGTGGGTTGGGATATAATTTTTCTAGGGTATTTATTACGAAATCAACTTTTTCTTGTTTGGTCATGTGTTTAATTTTAATTAATCATTGAAAATATTTGAATTCGCTACTAATATCAAAAGTACTAATAAAAAAGTTCAATCGATTCATTGAAATAACAACTTTTTTGCTCCTTTTAGGGATTTTTGGGTTGTCAAAAAAGTTAGATGATTTTGCACTGTGATGGTTCTATTTCTGCAATTATTTACAAATTAAAAAGAATTATCTTTGCACAAAGTAAATTCATCCTCAACATAAAAATCAAATATGTCTTTTAATTCTTTAGGATTATCTAAATCGTTATTAAATGCTCTAGATAAGCAAAATTTCACTCAAGCATATCCAATTCAAGAGCAGGCAATTCCTGTAATCCTCGAAAAAAAGGATGTTTTAGGGATAGCAAAAACAGGCTCAGGAAAAACAGCTAGTTATGTTTTGCCAATTTTAGAGAATATTAGAGGTAAAGTAGTTAACAACGGCCGAGAAATAAATGTTTTGGTTTTGGTTCCAACACGTGAGTTATCAGCTCAAGTGCAACAGGTATTTTACGATTTCGCTTCAGAATTGAAAGAGACAATAAAGACTAAAGCTGTTTTTGGAGGAGTATCTATCAATCCGCAAATGAAGTCCTTACACGGAGTTAATGTTTTGGTGGCTACGCCGGGTAGATTGTTGGAGTTGATAGAAAAGAAAGCTGTTAGTTTAAAAAATGTAAAAACTTTGGTTCTTGATGAGGCTGACAAAATGCTGAATTTAGGATTTAAAGATGAGATGAACGAAATATTCGATTTGCTCCCGAGTAAACGTCAGAATTTGTTGTTTTCAGCAACTCTAAATAAGGGAGTAAGTTTTGTAAATAAGTTGATTTTAGATAATCCGGTTGTAATAAAAATTGAAGAAGAGGATAAAAATATAGATCAGATTGTACAGGTTGGATATTCTATAGCAGAGGAGAAGAAGGGACCTTTGTTGAGGTATTTAATTAAAACTCAGAAAATGAATCAAGTATTGGTTTTTGTCTCTTCGATTTACAAAGCAGATAATGTAGTAGATAAACTGAAGAAAAATGGAATCAATGCTTTAGCCATTCACGGTAAAAAAAGTCAAGGTGCTAGAACCGAAGCTCTGAAAATGTTTAAAGCAGGGAAATTGCCAGTATTAGTAGCAACAGATTTGCTTGCACGTGGTATAGATATTGAGTTTTTACCTTATGTAATTAATTACGAATTACCACGATCACCAAAAGATTATATTCACCGTATAGGTAGAACGGGTAGGGCAGAAGCTTCAGGAGAAGCAATATCATTTGTGTCGCCCGACGATAAACATCACTTCAGGGTTATTCAGAAAAAAATGAAAAAATGGGTAACTATGGTAGATGGCGATAAACTTGACTTGAGAGGATTTTAGAGCAGGAAAGTCCGTAAAGTTAAAAAGTACTTATGAGTTACAGTAATTGATAATTGTAACTCATAAGCACTAGATTTAAGTAAATATTTTCTAACCGTTTATTATCTCTTCCGCTTTATTTACACTTTTCTCAAAAGTGTCGAAAATATTTTTCTCACCTATCTTTTTAGTAATACCATTTTGGTCTAATACATCAAGAACCTCCTTGTTTACTCCCGATAGAATAATTTTAGTTCCATCGCTTGTAAGTTGCTCAATGGTTTCTTTAAAGTTGTGGGTTCCTGTTGAATCAATAAAAGGTACGTGACGCATTCTTATTATCAGTACTTTAGATTGATATCCTGTTTTTAAAAGAACTTCAGCATATCGTTTTGCTGATGCAAAGAACAAAGGTCCACTAATTTCGTAAATAGAAATTTCGGGTGATATTTTAGAATAATCATCTATATAGTCGCCTTCTAGTTCAGTAACAATATCTTTGTCTGATACTTCTGACATCCTTTTCATAAACAACAAAGATGCTAGAACTATACCTACCTCAATAGCGACAGTTAAATCAACAAGTACGGTAAGCAAGAAAGTAGATAATAGAACAACTTTATCGAACCACGAATCTTTTAGAATCTGAACGAATGATCTCCACTCACTCATATTGTACGAAACAACTATTAATACACCTGCCAAACTAGACATAGGTATAAGTTTAGCCCATTTGCCAAAGAACAACATAATTATAAGTAAAGTAATGGCATGAACAATTCCTGCAATTGGAGTACGTCCTCCATTTTTTACGTTTGTTGCTGTACGAGCAATTGCTCCAGTAGCAGCTATTCCTCCAAAAAACGGAGTAACAATATTTGCAACTCCTTGTGCTATTAGCTCGGTATTAGAACGGTGTTTACCACTAATCATACCATCAGCAACCACTGCCGAAAGTAGTGATTCTATAGAGCCAAGTAAGGCAATTGTCAATGCAGGAGCTATGTATTTTCCTAAATCGGCAAAGTTTACATTTGGTATGGCAAAATGTATTTCGCTAGGAATATCGCCAAAGAAAGTTTCTATAGTTGAAACGTGAAGGTCGAATACAATGACAGCCACAGTACTCAATATTATGGCAATAAAAGAACCTGGTACTTTTGTTGTTAGTTTTTTTGAATAAATAGTTATCAGAATAGTGGCAAGGGTTATTATTGTAGCTGTGAGATTTATTGATGAAAGGTGATGGAAATACAATTCCCATTTACCAATAAATTCTGAAGGTACTTCTGATATATTCAGTCCGAAAGCATCTTTTATTTGTGTAGAAAAAATCACTAAAGCAATACCACTAGTAAATCCAACAATCAATGGATGAGGGAAGAATTTCAATAAAGAACCAAGCCTAAGTAGCCCGAAAATTATAAGAATTACACCAGCCATAATGGTAGAAATCATCAATCCATCGATGCCGTATTGATGAACTATTCCAAAAAGTATAACAATAAATGCACCTGTAGGTCCACCAATCTGAACTCTACTACCTCCTAATAGTGAAATTGTAAAACCTGCGATTATTGATGTAATTATTCCTTTTTCGGGAGAAACTCCAGAGGCTACAGCAAAGGCAATTGCAAGAGGTAGAGCAACAATTCCTACAACTATTCCTGCAAGTATATCTTTGGTAATTTGTTCTTTAGTAATTCCTTTTTTTATTAATGAAAATAATTTTGGAGAGAAAACATTATTCATATGTCTATAATTTGTGTGGCTTGTATTATTTGATACAAATAACAATTATAGTCATTCTCAGGTGCTTGCACGTGGTAGAGGCAAGAGAGAGTGGCTTATGCCAATTAATTAATTCAGTGAATTTTTTAAGGGTGCAAAAGTAGATGTTTTTTTTTTTTGAGTCAAGTACAAGTAAAATTTATTTAGAATAGCTAATTGTCTTATT
>CAZIYK010000187.1:2891-3962 GCA_964543445.1 uncultured Flavobacteriales bacterium | reverse complement strand
GAAAAGCAAGAAATAATTTATCCGATATTTTTTAAGAGATTAGATTCCTTTTAAAAGCAAAAAAACCTCGGAAAGGTTAATCCTTCCGAGTTTTTTTGCTTTTTATAAGTTTTTGAAATACTTATCCTTGTCAATTAAAAATTCTACAGCTGAAATCAACCTATCGAATATTGGAGTATTCTTGAGGTTACAGCTGCCGTCGGGAAATTCGTTTGATCCAGAAATTTCTTTAGTTAAGAAATCAGATTTTATATCTACACCCCACTGCAAACCATCAATTACACACGAAAAATAATTTTCTTTCCAATACTCTAATCTCATCTTTTTTATCCTTCCCCAAAATTCTTCGACTTTTTGGTCTGATAACGTAACAGGAGCAACATCGCTACCGTAGGTTTCTCTTAATTTGAGTTGATTTCCTTTTAACTCAACTTCGATAAAAAATGTTGGAAAACTCGAATATGTAAATTTGAATTCCATTGATTTTAGTTTGCTAACAATTTATCAAGAATAGCTCGCATACTCTCTCCATTCCAATCGCTCGCACCAACTTCGTCTATAAGAATCTTTCCATTCTGATCTATCAAAAAAGTTGTAGGCAATGAGCTAGTAAATAATTTTGCTGGAGCCTTAGATGTTTGAAAATAAACAGGAAGTGTGAAATTTCGCTTTTTCATAAAAGCATCAACCTTAGATTTATCATCGCTCGTTAAGAAAATGAAAACCATTTTATCTTGATAGTCGTCATACAATTTTTGCAAACTTGGCATCTCGGCAACACAAGGAGGACACCAAGTGGCCCAGTAATTCAATAAAATAACTTTTCCCGAAAAATCACTCAATGCAACACTATTGCCCTCTCTATCAACTAATTTCCATTCGTAATCGAACTTCGATAATTGCTCTTGATTTTCAACACTCTCTACTGATGGATTTAAAACCATTATCCTGATTTTAGATACCAACACTTTCAATTCCTTACCCACCGGGTTTGGAATTAAAACAATTGCGATTAAAGCAACAAATGCTAAATTCTTATAAAACTCTTTTGACTTAAATATTTTCATACTG
>CAZIYK010000187.1:1419-2791 GCA_964543445.1 uncultured Flavobacteriales bacterium | reverse complement strand
AAAAATTAGCTAATAGCAGAATTCAAAGCTTTGTAAATTCTATCATCTGAAATTACGCAACCTTCTGTTATTAACTGAAACATTTCTTCTCTTCGTTTATGCCCATTTATCTTTTTATTTCCTTGATAAAGCAAAACTCTACTATCCATAATGTTTTCAAAAACCTTAGTTATTCCATCAGGCTGAGTTAAATCAATATCTAAATCTCCTTTAATTTTTATTGAAATCATTCTCACTTTACCTTTCATAAAACGAAAAACTTTCAAATCTTTTGGACTTATATGTTCTAAATATTCAGCATGGCTAAGTACATCATCCCAAACAATATCGCTAAACAAATCTAGTTGTTCCTCTGTTAATTTAGGATTTGTTTCTACAATTTTCTTCCACTCTTCTTTATCTATTTGCTGTGTAGCTAGAAACTCTGCAAATTTATCGTGAAATATTTCAAACTGTTCTTTTGTTAATCTTGCGTATTTCATTCTGTATTTATTGTATTTTAAAATCTTAATAATAACTACTCTTTTTCTGAAGGTAGCGAATCAAAATAAGGATCATCAGGATCTAGATTTATCCAAAAAGGTGGCTGATATTCCAACTCTCCCCTTTCGAAAGCCTCAACTAATATTCCTTCTATCTTTAAATCATCGCTATTCTGAAATGGATTATATTCAGCCTTCAACCTTAAATTAAAAGCACTCGCCGTTGCATTAGACCAAAATGCCGACCATCCACTTTTATACTTTTTAATAATTTCGTAGGTACTAATTCCCGTTTGTCTATAAATAAGTTTGATTAAAATTCTACCTTCAGATTGTGTGAACTTTTTAAGTGTTGGTGCAAACTCATCTTCGATATATCGTTGTACCATTCTGATATATTTTTTCTTCTTTCTTTTTGATGGTAACCTTTTTAATCTTTCGTCTAGCTGTGCCAATCTTTTGCCTGCAAGCACCGCATAAGGATATACTTTTTTTGTTCTTCGTCTTAGAATATAATATGCTTTTCGCTCTTCCCAAGTTTGTAATTCGGGTCTTTCTACCACCAAAACTTCTCTAAGCAAAAATATTGGCATATTAGTAGAATCTATATCGTCAACCAAATCAGTGTTTTTATTCTCTCCTAGCTTCAAGCTATCCTTAGCCGTAGTGGCTTTAGGAATATCCTGAGAAAATAATTGAGTACTGATAAACAACAGTATTATAAAAAATGATTTTGTTTCCAATTAGAGTTTACATTTGTTTGAGCAACAAGTTTTTCTACCTATAAATTCGCTTAAGTTATAAAACGCAAATATAGCATGCATTTCTCCTTCTTCAAGATAAGAGTAATGATATTTTTATATTCCTGAATTTAGATAGTAAATGCAGTA
>CAZIYK010000187.1:0-1319 GCA_964543445.1 uncultured Flavobacteriales bacterium | reverse complement strand
TCTCACAAAAAAATCTAAGCTTATGGAAAGTAAAACTGTAAACCCTGCACCATTAGGATTAATTGGTTTTGGAATGACAACCGTATTGTTAAATATTCACAATGCGGGTATTACATCTCTCGATACTACTGTTTTGGGAATGGGAATTTTTGTTGGTGGATTGGCTCAAGTAATTGCTGGAGTTTTGGAAGCTAAACAAGGAAACTCATTTGGACTAACAGCCTTTACTTCTTATGGATTTTTCTGGTTATCTTTAGTTGCTATTATCATTATGCCAAAATTAGGATTAGGAGAAGCTCCAAGTAAATTATCAATGGGATTTTACTTGTTGTTTTGGGGAGTTTTTACTTTTGGAATGGCAATAGCTACTCTAAAGAAAAATACTATTTCTAAAATAATTTTCTTTTCACTAGCACTATTATTCTTTTTACTTGCCGCATCTGATTTTGCAGAAAGCGGAAGCATAAAAGTAATTGCAGGATATGTTGGTCTATTTACAGGAATGGCAGCTATTTACGATGCAATGGGGCAGATAATAAACGAATCTTATGGAAGAGAAGTTCTTCCACTAGGTTAATGTTTAAGAAGAAATTATCAGGAATTAATAAAATTTTATTGAACACTTAAAAAGGTCAACTCCACACGGAATTGACCTTTTTATTTTCGTTATGATTTAGCAATCAAGTTAACTGAAATCTACTCTCCAAGAACTTGGAAATAATCTTGAGGATGTAAACATGCAGGACATACTTTCGGAGCTTTTTCGCTTTCGTGTAAGTATCCACAGTTCAAACATTTCCAAACAACAACTCCATTACGTTCGAATACTTTTCCTTCGTCAAGATTTGTATAAAGAGTTCTGAATTTTTCTTCATGAGCTTTTTCAGCATCAGCAATTGCTCTGAATGCACTAGCTACAGCTTTAAATCCTTCTTCTTCGGCCACATCAGCAAAATGAGGATATAACTCTTCCCACTCTTCGTGCTCTCCTTCAGCTGACGCCTTAAGATTTTCTAAAGTAGTACCTATTTTTCCTGCTGGATAAGTTGCTGTAATTTCTGTAGCTCCACCTTCCAAAAATTTAAAGAATCTTTTAGCATGTTCTTTTTCATTAAGAGCTGTTTCTGCAAAAATTAAAGAAATCTGTACTAATCCATCTTTCTTAGCTTGTTTTGCAAAATAATCATATCTCATTCTTGCTTGAGATTCTCCAGCAAAAGCTTTCAACAAATTTTGCTCTGTTTTTGTTCCTTTTATACTTTTCATTATTAATTGTTTTTATTTATCAGTTTTTGTTACTCAAATATACACAACTATTT
>CAZIYK010000186.1:0-3999 GCA_964543445.1 uncultured Flavobacteriales bacterium | reverse complement strand
CTCCTAAAATATCGTTTGTGGTGGTAATAAATGGCCCCGTAGCAATGGCTGGGTCGATTCCGTATTTGTCTAAAACCAACGGCACTATTGTTCCAATCAAAGCGGCTATAAGTACTACAATTGTTAGGGCTATACTAATGATGGTTGCATAGATTAAAGGCTGATTTTGCACATATACAAAGGTTGTAAGCAATACCGAAAGAACCATTCCTATACTTAAACTTAAACCTATTTCCTTCATTATCCTTTTGAAAAGTCCACCTTCTTTAATTGTGTTATTTGCCAAACCTTGTACAATAATCGCAGATGATTGTACCCCTACATTTCCTCCCAAAGCTCCGATTAATGGTACAAAAGTGATTAGGAGAATATATTGTTTTACAAAATCGCCAAAAAATCCTAGAATGTGTCCTGATGTTAAACTTCCGAATAATCCTATGAGTAGCCATGGGAAACGAGCTCTAAGCAAATGCCAAACAGAATCGCTAGACTCTACATCTTGCGAGATACCCGATGCCATTTGATAATCTTTTTCGGCTTCTTCTACAATTACATCTACAACGTCGTCAATGGTGATTCGTCCAACCAAACGTCCTAATTCGTCCACTACAGGCACTACAAATAAATCGTATTTCTGCATCATTAGTGCCACCTCTTCTGCAGGGTCATTAACCTCAACAGAAAGGACTTCTTTGTTGTAAATATCTTTAATAGGAGTTTTTGTGGCTGTTGTTAGTAACGATTTTAATGATAGTGTTCCTAATAGTTTTTCGTCGTCATCAACCACATAAATAGAATGTACTTTATCTACATTTTCGGCTTGTTTACGCATTTCCTTAACACAGGTAAGAACTGTCCAATTCTCGTTTACCTGTACTAATTCTTTTGCCATAAGTCCACCGGCAGTATCCTCGTCGTAGCGCATCAGCTCTACAATGTCGGCCGCGTGTTCAACATCCTCAATTTTGGATATTACTTCCTGCTTCTTTTTTTCGGGAAGTTCGGCAAGTATGTCGGCAGCATCATCGGTGTTAAGCTCTTCGATTAACTCTGTGGCAATTCTTTTTGATGAAAGTCTGCGAAGAATACGCTCACGTACATCTTCCTCTAATTCTACAATTATATCAGAAACTTTGTCATCATCCATCAATTCGAAAACGTAAATTGCCTCTTCGAATGACAGATCATCCATTATTTCTGCTATATCGGCAGGGTGCATGTCTTTAAGAACTTCTACTATTTTAGTATTGTTCTTACTTTCAATAAAGTCTTTTAACTCATCAATTAACTCGGATGTTATCTCTATTTGCTGCATTCTACTCCATCATTTTTGTTAGTGTAATAAAATCTTCTACACTTAATTGTTCTGCTCTTTTGTTCATGTAATCTGATGCTAATACAGTTTCGTTTGGCTGCATAGATTTTAAGCAATTTCGCAATGTTTTACGGCGAGTACTAAAGGCTTGTTTCACTACACGAATAAATAATTTTTCGTCGCAACCTAGTTCTTTTTTGTTGTTTCTCCTCAGTCTAATTACTGCAGATCTTACTTTTGGAGGTGGATTGAAAACATGTGGTTCTACTGTAAACAAGTATTCGATATCGTAAAAAGCTTGTAATAAAACAGAAATTACTCCATAGGTTTTGTTTCCGTGTGGCGATGCTATACGCTCAGCTAATTCTTTTTGAAACATTCCTCCAATTTCAGGTACCTGATCTCTGTATTCTAATGCTTTGAAAAGTATCTGACTAGAGATATTGTATGGGAAGTTTCCAACAATAGCAAAAGGCTCATCTCCAAAATATTTTTTTAAATCTTCTTTCAGAAAATCGGCAGAAATAATATTTGTACTCAGTTTAAGAAAATGAGCTTGTAGGTACTCAACAGAATCTCTATCGAGCTCTACAACTTTTAGATTTATAGGTTTCTCGATAAGGTATTTTGTAAGCATTCCCATACCAGGCCCAATTTCTAAAACATTGTTATAGCCTTCGAGGGTTACACTTTCGGCAGTCTTACGTGCAATATTTTCGTCTGTCAAAAAATGCTGACCGAAACGTTTTTTTGCTTTTACTTTATACATATTCCTATATTTTATTCAACTTTTATTTGCTTTTTCTTTGAGTACCAACCATTGTTGAAATCGCCATCGCAAGCTTCTAAAAGTTTACTTTTTAATTCTTTTAATTTATCTGGATATTTCTGTGCTAAATTATGCTCTTCTTTAAAATCATCAGGTAGAAAATACAATTCGAAAGCATTTTTTTTCATGTATGTTCTTATTTTCCATCCGTCTTTTGTTATTAAAGTTGGGCCATAATAAGATGAATATACAACAAAATCATGTGTTTTCTTTACTTTTTTGCCTATCAACTCGTTGTAGAACGAAATTCCATCGGTGTTGAATGTTTTGTTATACCCTGTAATTTCTGCTATTGTAGGAAGTATGTCGTAGTTTGCAATTAATAAATCGCTAGTTCTTCCTTTTTTTATTGATGCTGGCCATTTAATAATTAAAGGAACTCTTATTCCTCCTTGCAGGTTGCTTCGTTTCATTCCTGCTCTACCTCCGTTTCCATTGAAAACATCGCCAGCAAGATCACTGTAATATTTGCGTTTGAAATTATCAAACTTCTGACCTGTTTTCATATTTCTGTAAGGTTTCATTACCCTACCTTCTTGAGTATAATATATCTCATGACCATTGTCGGCAGCAAAAATAACTATTGTGTTATCCTCTATACCCAATTTTTTAAGCGTATCAATAATCTGACCTACATTATCGTCGAGTAATTTGACCATAGATGCATATTCCTTCTCAATTTCAGTAAGACGAGAATCGTTTACAAAATCGGGATGAACCTTTGGTATAGAAACAGGTCCGTGTGGTAATTGAGTAGGGAAATACAAGAAAAATGGATTGTCTTTGTTTTTTGTGATGAAAGAAACAATGCTATCCATGAAAATATCTTGCGAATAAACTTTCTTCCCGGTCATATCCCAACGTTCGGCGTAGGTTTCTGGAGTTTCGTGTTCTTTTGATTTTCCACAATCTGCTCGTGTATTTCCTTCGAAATAAACAAGTTTACCATCTTCGAACAGAAATGGAGGATAATATCCATGACATCTTTTATGATCTAAATATCCCAAATAATGATCCCAACCATGTCGTGTCATTTGACCAACAGTTGATGCAAATCCCCATTCTAATTTACCAAATTGTGCTGTTTTGTATCCTGCTTCTTTTGCAACTTGTCCGAGGAAAACTGCCTCATCAGGAATTGGAGATAAATGAGAGCTTACAATACTATCTACTTGCGGAAAAGTATATTCGCCAGTTGTTATTTTGGCATAGATTCCAGAATTTGTGATTTCGAAACCATTGGAATGGCAATCGTGTTTTCCTGAAATCAACGATGCTCTAGCAGGTGAACAAAGCATATTTGAATACACGTTTGTAAACTTAATACCTTCGTCTGCAAGCTTATCTATGTTTGGTGTTGTTACTATTTCCTGACCTTCGTTTCCAAGCATTCCTATTCCCAAATCATCTGCATAAATAAAGATGATGTTAGGCTTGTTTTTATTGTTCTGAGCATTCAGATTTCCAATAAAAAGAAGTGGAATTAAGAATAAAATGTAACGAAACTTCATAGTTGATGTACTGGTTGGTTAATTAAAAAGAAAAATCTTCTTCTAGTAACGTCATGAAAGTTAAAACTTTATCTCCAAATTTATCATTCAATTCTTTGTTGAATTTACTGCTGTTGTTAACAACAAAGTCTTCGAGTATTTCCAGACTTGGCGATTTGTACATAACTGCGTATGATACTCCTCCCATTTCTTCTTCTACCAAAATCTTAACCATATTTGCCGATTCGAAATAGTCGGTAGCTATAAGTTTTGGGATATGCTCCGATTTCATCCAATCTAGCCACTCTTCTAGAACGCTTTCATCTACGTTGTAAGTTATGTTGTAAAGTACTTTTTTCATTATT
>CAZIYK010000185.1:0-4012 GCA_964543445.1 uncultured Flavobacteriales bacterium | reverse complement strand
ACCACTGGACGCCTCTTGATATAAATATGGCGCAGGATGTGCAAGATTATCAGCACAATCTTAACGAAGCAGAAAAGCATGTCTATGAGAATGTACTTGCCTACCTAACAACCTCTGATATTTTAGCCATGCGCAATATCGGTCTTGCCGTTATGGAAAAAATGACCGCGCCAGAGCTACAAATCTACCAGGCGCGTCAAGTCTATGAAGAAGCACTACACACCTGGACATACCAACACTGCATCGAAACCATAGGGCTAGATCAGGGTGAAATCTACAATCGCTACCGCGTTGTGCCAGCCATACACGGCAAAATCAAGCTAACCAACCGCCGTCTGGATTCAGTCTTGCGCTCCGATATGGATTTGCGCAAGCCCGATAACCTGCATGAATTTGTTATGGCATATATCTTCTTTGCTGCCATTTTTGAAGGATGCTGGTTCTACAACGGCTTCACCCCCATCTTTTCACTACAGCGCAGAGGCTTAATGAAAGGCACAGCCGAACAACTACAATACATCATGCGCGATGAAGTATTGCACGCCTCATTTGGCATTCGTGTAGTAAAACAAATCTTACTTGAAAACGACATTAAACTTGACCCAAAAGCCATCCGCCAAATGTGGGATGAATCCGAAGCCGCTGAAAAAGCCTACGCCCACTACATCCTCAAAAACCCAATCCTTGGCTACACCGCCGAAGACCATATCGAACAATTCCGTTTTATCGCCAACCGCCGCGCCAGACAACTCGGCTTCGAAGAACCCTACCCAGGCGCACAAAACAGAACCCCCTGGCTAGACGAACAAGCCAATATGCGCAAAGAGAAAAACTTCTTTGAAACGCGGGTGACGGAGTATCAGACGGGGGGAGCGTTGGATTGGGGGTGATTTTGATTGATTTATATTGGACAAGGCTAAGACTTTGTGGGAATCACTCCCTTAAAGTATACTGTTATGTGCAAAAGGAATTAGTACTTTGATTGAGAAACTCAAAACAATAACAAAATTTGGCGTTTTTCAGGACTTTGATTGGGATTCAACTCTCAGAGATCAAGGCAATAATATTGCCACTTTCAAGAAGCTGAACATTGTATATGGTCGAAACTATTCAGGAAAAACAACGCTGTCTAGAATAGTAAGAAGTCTTGAACAAGGAAGACTGCCCAGCAAATTTTCTTATGGCATTTTTGATGTTGCATGTGGTGGTAGAAGCATTACACAGAATTCTCTAGGTGATCACGAATTTGATATACGAGTATATAACGAGGATTTTGTAAATGATAATTTAACATTTCTTATAAATGACAATGAAGATATTCAATCATTTACGGTACTTGGTGAAGCGAATGTGGAGATTGAAAGAAAAATTAATAATCTTGAAACAGAATTGGGAAATGAAGACGAAAAAAAAGGACTTAAGTATGAATTACTTCTAAAGAATAAAGAGAAAGAAGCTAAAAGGTGCGAGAAGAATAATTTAGAATCCAGTTTGGATGACAAGCTTCGAAAAAAAGCAAACAATGAAATAAAGTCGAACAGAATCTATAACGATGTTAATTATAATATTAGCAAAATAAAGCAAGATATTCGCAAAATTAAAAAGTCAGATGTATTTACACCTCTTTCAGAGGATGAAATAGAAAGTAATAAAAAACTTTTAAATGAAAAAGCAAAAGATGATGTTAAAGGCATACAAGATTTTACTCCTTCAATATCAACCCTTGCACAAGAAAGCATAGAATTGATCTCCAGAGAAATTACTCCCACCAACTCTATACAGGATCTTTTAAATAATGCATTACTGCAAGAATGGGTAAGAAATGGTATTAAATACCATAAAGACAAACGAGATGATTGCGCATTCTGCGGAAACAGAATACCAAGTGATCTGTGGAATAAGCTAGATTCACATTTTAGCAAAGAGTCCGAATTATTAAGAGATGAACTGAAAGAAGCTATCGAAAAACTCGAAGGTGAGAAACTTGATATCGATGTATTATTACCGTTTTCCATAAGCGAGCTCTACTCAATTTATCATGATAATTTTCGAAGTGTAGAAAATCTCTTAAAAAATGAAGTCAAAAAATATAATCAATCCATAGATGGTCTAATAAAGAAGTTAGAAAAAAGGCTAAAAGATATATTTGCACCTATAGTTGTCGATGATTATGTGATTGATACAGAATCTATTGCAAATGCTATAAGTAACTTGTCGGATATAATTGAAAATCACAATAATAAGACAACAACACTTAATAATGACCAATACGAGGCAAGAGTAGCCTTAAGAGTTGATGAGGTTGGTAGATTTCTGGTTAACATAGACTATGACAATATAAAAACAAAAATTAGCAAATTAGAAGTCGAGCAGAGCAATATTCAAGATAAAGTTAATGAGCTAAGTGAAAAAATAGAACAACTAGAATCAAGAATAAAAACACTGAAAGACGAACAAAGAGATGAGAGAAAGGGAGCAGAAAAGATAAATGAATATCTTCATCATTTTTTTGGGAATGGAAATATAAGATTTGAGGCAGTTGAAGATATTGATGGCTCTGGCTATAAATTTCGCGTTCTTCGAGATGACCAAATTGCACATAGTCTAAGTGAAGGCGAAAGAAGTCTCGTCGCATTTTGCTATTTCATGGCAAAACTAGAAGATATAGAAACTAAAGGTAAAAAATTAATTATCTGGATTGATGACCCAATCTCGAGCCTTGATGGGAATCATATATTCTTTATATTTAGCCTAATTGAAAGCATTATCGCCAAACCTCGCAAAACAGAAGATGGACAAAATGAATATAAGTATGATCAGTTAATAATTTCTACCCACAATCTTGATTTCTTAAAGTACCTTAAGCGATTATCTCATCCGCGTAACAACAACGGAGGCACAGAGTACTTCCTGATTGATAGGAGTGATAATAGTTCAAAAATACTTCTAATGCCTAGTTATTTGAAACGCTATGTCACAGAGTTTAACTTTTTATTTCATCAGATATATAAGTGTTCAAAAATAAACTCTGAAAATGTGGAGCATGAAGTATTTTATAATTTTGGAAATAATTTGAGAAAGTTCTTAGAAGCATATCTATTCTATCGTTACCCTTGTCACGTCGAAGATAAACTGGAGAAATTACGCCTGTTTTTTGGTGATGACAACAAAGCTGTAGAAGTGTCTAATAGAATGAGTAATGAGCTATCTCATCTAGAAGAAATATTTGACAGAAGTATCAGACCAATAGAGATACCAGAAATACCTAAGATTGCTCAGTATGTCCTAGATAAAATCAAGGAAAAGGATGAAGATCAGTATGTGTCATTGTTGAAAAGCATAGGCGAAAGTAATGAAGAATAAAACACATAATAAATTGCTTAACTTGACAGCTAACTCAGCACGCCTTTTGTATGTTCGCTATCGCTCATTGTCACACAAAAGGCGTGCTGAGTTAGCTGTCAAGTTAGCAAGGCGTTAACATTAAAGGATAAATAAATGTATTTCATGTACGTTGATGAAAGTGGTGATAATGGGCTTTTAAATAGTCCGACAAGATATTTTACACTTTCAGGAATAATCATTCATGAATTAAGGTGGAATGAATGCTTGGAGCAGTTAATTGAATTTAGAAAAAGAATGAGAAATTCTTTTGGTTTGTTGATGCGAGAAGAAATACATTCAGCACACCTCATAAATAGACCAGGAGAATTGGTAAGGATTAAGAGAAATGACCGATTAACTATAATTAGGGCTTTTATTAATGAAGTGGCTCACTTACCTGACATTAATATTATAAATGTTGTTGTAGACAAACAGGATAAGTCGGAGGAATATGATGTTATGAGTAAGGCATGGGAGGCATTAATACAAAGATTCTCAAATACAATGTCGAGTAGGAATTTCCCTGGTCCAGTTAATACTGATGAGAGAGGTATGATAATTCCAGATAACACGGACGTTAATAAAATTAGGTCGTTATTGCGAAAAATGAGGAAATATAATCCTGTCC